>NZ_JAGYFZ010000030.1:0-60521 GCF_019946675.1 Pseudomonas sp. BF-B-15 | reverse complement strand
GGCGATTTCGACGCCGCCATCGCCAGCAAGCCGGCTCCTACAGTAGACCGCATTCCAATGTGGGAACAGTGATTGCGACTCGGTCTACCGTAGGAGTGAGTCTGCTCGCGATGGCGCGGCAGTAACGCCACAAATCTCAAGGCAGCTCAATACGCTCGCTTTCCCCCGGCACCGTCGGCCAATCCCCGGCCGCCCAGCGCCGGCGCGCTTCGTCGATAGCCGCCGGATCGCTCGACACAAAATTCCAGTTGATCCGTCGCGGTCCATCCAGCGGCGTGCCGCCAAATAGCACCGCATGACAGTCGCTCTCGGCGAACAGCGTCATTTCTTCTCCGGCGGGCAGCACCACTAGCGAATACGGCTCTATCGGCTCGCCATCGAGCTGCGCCTCACCGCTCAACACATACAACGCCCGTTCTTCATGCTCGGTGGGAATCAGCAGCGTGGTTGCTGTTTGCAGGTTCAGTTCCGCGTACAGCGTAGGAGAAAGCACCGGTACCGGCGATTCCAGGCAAAAGCCTGACCCGGCGATCATCCGGATCTTCACCCCAAGGTTATCGCTGACCGGCAACGTGGCTGCCGGGTGATGGCTGTAGTGCCCTGGGCCTTGCTCATGATCCTTGGGCGATGCCAGCCAGATCTGCAAACCGTGCATCGTGAAACCGCTGGCCTTCAGGGCTTCGGGCGTGCGCTCGACATGGGCAATGGCACTGCCAGCGGTCATCCAGCTGACGTCGCCGGCCTCCACCACCTGATCGGAACCGAGGCTGTCCTTGTGTTGGATTTTTCCTTCGAACAAGTAGGTCAGGGTCGACAGGCCGATGTGCGGGTGCTGACGGATGTTCATGCCTTTGCCCGCTGGATAACGGGTTTCCAGCATGTGGTCGAAAAACACAAAAGGCCCGACGCTGCGGCATTTGGCTGACGGCAACGGGCGAAGAATCGGTTGGCCTTCGACATCTTCGGCGCGGGGGCGAATCACGAGCGGAGTGTTCATGGTGCATTCCAGGCTGAGCGGGTGACGCGTGGAGCATAACCCGCTTGCCCGAGCCTTGCCGCTATTGGCTGAACGCGCCTTCGCAGAGGTGGGTTTCGATGCTGACTTCGCTGGTGGTCATCAGCTTGTGTACGGGGCAGCGGTCGGCCACGCGATGCAACTCATCGCGCTGGGCGTCGGTGAGCACGCCCTTGAGGGTCAGTTTGACGTGCAGGGCGTATTTGCCTTTTTGCTCCTGGCTGTTGTCGCGCTTGACCTCTACGCCAACGCCGGTCAGCGGGATGCCTTTCTTCTTCGCGTAGAGCTTCAGGGTCAGGGCCTTGCATGCGCCGAGCGCTGCATCGAAATAGTCGTGCGGCTCAGGCGCCGAGCCTTCGCCACCGGACGATGTCGGGACATCGGCGAAGAGTTCGTGGTCATCGATTTGTACGCTGTGGCGGAAGCCTTCGGCGGAAATGGTATTGACGGTAATGGTCATGGGAAACCTCGGGAGTAGGAAAAGTCATTCGATCAAAAAAGGCCTTGAAGGTATAGATCATTCCTTCTGAGATGCCTTCCAAACTCTTGCCGGGGGGGGGGGGGTAACTGTCATTTATGACAGTAGTCAGGCTTCGTTGAGCGTGTTTGAATCAACTCGACTGGACGCAATCCTTTCTGCAACGGGCAGAGTTCAACGAGTTTATGCGCGCTATTGCCCAAGGAAAGATGTTCTGTTTTCCGGTTCAAGGAGAGAAACAATGGCAATGCATAGCGATACACCCGGTGTGGCGGCGAGCGGTGAGCTCGACCCCTCTTTTGCAATAGGCGGTAAATTCCAGGCACCAGCAGGCACAGGGCGAGCGGTTTCACTGCTGGAAGGAGGTACGTCTTTGACGCTTGCGACTACTGTGAATGCGAGTCGTGAGTTCTGTCTCTGTCGAGTAAGCGAGGACGGAGTGCCGGACACTGGCTTTGGCGTTGGAGGGGTGGTGAGGGGGCGTTTCGATCTGGCAGAACGTTCGTACCTGGATCAGGCCGTGCTGCAGCCTGACAAGAAAATCCTGATGATTGGCACTTCTACGCTTCTCGATCAGGCAGCCCGCCTGGCCTTGACCCGCTTTAATCCCAGTGGAAGCCCGGATTTGGTGTTCGGTCAAAAAACATACCAATTTTTTCCAGAATGGCACTCTCTCAAAACCGGTTCGAAAGCAAGTTTGTTACCGGACGGAAAAATAATTGTGGCTGCGCGATACACTGCGAGCGTTAGCGATGTAGCGGTGTTGGTCAGGCTGTTGGCCAATGGAGAGGTAGATCCCACCTTTGGAGCTAAAGGTGTAGTCATAACGCCCGCTTTTATCACCATGAAGGGGCTTGCGATCCAGCGTAGCGGGAAAATTATTGTTGCAGGGATTATGGGCCACGAAAGCGTCATCGCTCGGTTTGGCGCTGACGGCATGTTGGATAAAACTTTCGCAGTCGACGGTTTGGCGATTTTCGGGCGGGAGGGTTCAGAGTTTTCCTTTTTTGATATCTTGGTGTTGCAGGATGACCGCATTCGCTGCGTTGGTGGCACTTCTTTACAATCGGGCATTGGAGCGTTGCTAGTGGGGCTGGATAGCGAAGGCAAACCTGAGCAGCGCTTCAATGGGGGGGATCCGGTAGTAATAACACAGCGGTTCCTTGGTAGATGGAGTTCTATTAGTGAGCAAAAGGACGGTAAGTTGCTTGTCGTAGGTGGGAACGGAACGGACCTGGTGTGCACTCGATTTTTAACCAGCGGAGCTACCGACACCACTTTTGGATGGGACGGGTTCATGTATCATCCCGGACATTCTGCTGATTGCGTGGTCCAGTCCGTCGGTCGTTGGGTAACGGCTGCGTTTAACGATCGTCTTACATCATCCTGGCTTTACGGATTGATCACCTGATTAGCCCCGAGTGGGCAAAAAAAAGCCCCGCATTGGCGGGGCTTTTTCGTATCAATCCGGATCAGCTGCCTTTGACAGCCTTGCCGTTGACCTTGCCGTCGAGGAGCATGATGTTGTACTCCTTGCCGTCGGTTTCGACCTGTTGCAGGCGAACCAGCAGGTAATCCCAATCCTTGGCGAACCACAGCACGGTGATGCGCTTGCTTTGTGTCGGGTCGCGCACGCGCTCGACCTTGATCGCGTCGATCTGGCCAGCCTTGGTGTCGACTTTTTCCGAACCCAGCACGCGGAAGTCATAAGTATCGACTTCACCATCATCGACCACCTGATAGCTCATGCTTTTCTTGCCGGCGGCCACGTCATGCTGCAGGGCCAACTGGTAAGTGGATTTGTCGACCATGCCGCGGTTGAGCGGGATCTTGACCGCGTCGCCGCGATCGGTGCCGGTGACCATTTTGGTGGTCCAGTCGAAATCCAGGTCAGCCTTCTTGGCTTTGCCCAGGCCACCGCGCTCAAAGTGGTAGGACTGTGGCAGCAGGGTGTCCTTGTCCAGGGTCAGGGTGCTTTCTTCGGTCAGGCTGGCAATCATCATCGATGCCTTGAAGCTGAGCTTCCAGACGCCGTTGGCTTCCTTGGTCAGGCTGCGCTCGGCGGTGCCGCTCATGGGCAGCTGCTTCCAGTCGGCGGTGTAGCTGGCGGAGAAGGGTTGAAGTTCCGCAGCCTGCGCGAAAGGCAGGGCAAGCAGAGCGCAAGCGAAGAGCAGGGCGCGACGCATAAAATCTCCTAGGTTCGAATCAAGTGGCCACTGGCCGCGAGTAACTTGCCATCCAGTAAAGCACCTTGTTCACCGAGTGATAAGCGACCTTCTGCAAACCAGCGTACGGCCATCGGGTAGATCAGGTGTTCCTGGGTATGAACTCGCTGCGCCAGACTCTGCGGCGAATCGTGCAACTCTACCGGTATTACTGCCTGTACGACCAGTGGTCCGCCATCGAGTTCCTCGGTGACAAAGTGCACGGAACAGCCGTGTTCAGTATCGCCGGCCTCCAGCGCGCGCTGATGAGTGTGTAACCCTTTGTATTTGGGCAGCAGCGAGGGATGGATGTTGAGCAGGCGACCCGCGTAGTGGCGCACGAAATCAGCGCTGAGGATGCGCATGAAACCGGCCAGGACCACGAGTTTGGGATTGAAAGCGTCGATCAGTTCGATCAGCGCGGCATCGAAGGCTTCGCGGCCTTCGAAAGCCTTGTGATCCAGGGAGCGGGTGTCGATACCCGCGTCCCTGGCGCGTTGCAGGCCGTAGGCGTCGGCGCGGTTGGATATCACCGCAGCGATGCGGACCGGGCTGTCGCCGGTCCGCGTGCTGTCGATCAAGGCCTGCAAGTTACTGCCGGTGCCGGACAGCAGCACCACCACATCACAGGTGACGGACATTAATGAGCCTTGAGGTTCTTTAGTTCTACCTGGGCCGCGCCTTCGGCAGCGGTGGCGATCTGACCAATGACCCAAGGCTGCTCGCCAGCTTCACGCAGAACGTTCAGCGCGGTTTCAACGTGCTCTTGAGCCACGCAGATCACCATGCCGACGCCGCAGTTCAGTACGCGGTGCATTTCGTTTTCGTCGACGTTGCCTTTCTCTTGCAGCCAGTCGAACACGGCAGGGCGGTTCCAGCTCGCCACGTCAACTACCGCTTGAGCGCCTTTTGGCAGTACACGCGGGATGTTGTCCAGCAGGCCGCCACCGGTGATGTGGGCCATGGCTTTGACCGCGCCGGTTTCCTTGATCAGCTTCAACAGCGGCTTCACGTAGATGCGGGTCGGGGCCATCAGCAGGTCGGTCAGCGGTTTGCCGTCGAGCTGGATGTTTTCGATGTCGGCACCGGAGACTTCGATGATCTTGCGGATCAGCGAGTAGCCGTTGGAGTGCGGGCCGGAAGACGGCAGGGCGAGCAGGGCATCGCCGGCAGCGACTTTCGAACCGTCGATGATTTCGGATTTTTCCACGACGCCGACGCAGAAACCGGCCAGGTCGTAGTCTTCGCCTTCGTACATGCCAGGCATTTCAGCGGTTTCGCCGCCGACCAGGGAGCAGCCGGACAGTTCGCAGCCTGCGCCGATACCGGTCACGACCTGGGTCGCGGTTTCGACGTTGAGTTTGCCGGTGGCGTAGTAGTCGAGGAAGAACAACGGCTCGGCGCCGCAGACGACCAGGTCGTTCACGCACATGGCCACCAGGTCGATGCCGATGCTGTCGTGTTTGTTCAGGTTCAGCGCCAGGCGCAGCTTGGTGCCGACGCCGTCGGTGCCGGAAACCAGCACAGGCTGCTTGTAGCCGGCCGGGATTTCGCAGAGGGCGCCGAAACCGCCCAGGCCGCCCATGACTTCCGGGCGCGCAGTGCGCTTGGCGACGCTCTTGATGCGTTCGACCAATGCTTCACCGGCGTCGATGTCTACACCGGCGTCCTTGTAGCTCAGGGAGGGTTGCTTGCTCATGATCCAGGCCTTTAGGGGGGATTCAGGGGTAACGACCGGGTCCAGTGGGACTGTCGGAACAGACGAAGGCAAGTGCCATGCGCGCTATTCCGACACTGCCCGGCTGTTGCCGGTCTGCGAAGGCGCGCGATTTTATCAGGCTTGAGGGGCAGCGGCCATCCTCAGGCCGACAGCAGGGGCATATCGATACAAAAAAACCGTAATTGCCCGTGTTGGTCGTCTCCCGCTTGGCTGTATAAGGTATCGCGATTAACCGTCTATCGTTATGGCAGTGCGAAAAACTTAACCGGGACGTGTGAATGTTTTGCGTCGGGCGATGGTCACAGCCTTGCTCGATTGTCTTCATGCGGTCAGTTCCAGCCGCTCTTGTCGTCAGGAATCCTCCATGCGTTTTTTCAGATCATTGTTTGTGGGTTGTTTGTCCCTGGTCAGCCTGGCGAGTCATGCCGAAACCGTAAAAGGCCTTTATCAGGTGCGCGAGCCAGTCACCAGTCAGGCGCCTGAAGAGCGCGATCAAGCCACCCAGCGTGCGCTCGACACGCTGGTATTGCGCCTGACCGGAGACCCCAAGGCGGCGCAAAGTCCGGGGTTGGCGGCCGTCCGCAAGGACCCGCAGCAGATCATCAGCCAATACGGCTTCGACGCCGGCCCGCCGGAAGTGCTGAAAGTCGATTTCGACCCGGCCTCGACCGAACAGGCGTTGCGCCGTGCCGGGCTGTCGCTGTGGGGGGCAAACCGGCCGTCGATCCTCGGTTGGTGGTTGAATGATTCCGCAGAAGGTTCGAGCCTGGTCGGTGATGGTCAGGCCGCTGCTGCGCCGCTGCGTCGTGCCGCACAACATCGTGGTCTGCCGCTGCGTCTGCCATTGGCGGACTTGAGTGAACAATTGGTCGCCACTGCACCGAATCTGGAAGGTACGGATGCAGCGCCACTGCGCGGTGCATCGGAGCGTTACAACGCCGATGCCTTGCTGGCGGTGCATGCCCGGGAAGAGGGCGGTCAGTGGCAGGCCAAATGGCATTTGTGGCTGGGCGATCAGAAGGAGGCGGGCAGCGTGCAGGGCGCGGATCAGGCCGCTGTGGCTGACGCGGTGCTGCTGGCGGTCAGTCAGCGTCTGGCGCCACGGTTTGTGGTCAAGCCAGGTACTTCGGGTGAGCAATTGCTGGAAGTGCAGGGCATGAACCTGGAGCACTACGCAACGCTCGGGCGTTTGCTTGAGCCGTTTGGCGCGCGTCTGCAAAGTGTTGACGGGAACCGTATTCTCTACCGGGTCAATGGCAGCGCCGAGCAGTTGCGCTCGCAGTTGTCGCTGGCGAAGTTGCAGGAGGTTCCGGCGGGTGAGGCACCGGCTCCGACGGCGGCTGTCCAGCCGGTGGTCCAGGGTTCGGCGCCCGCTATTGCGCCAACGCCTGCACCGGTGCCGCAACTGCGTTTCCGTTGGTAAGGTTTTCTTTCTTTATATAGATGCATATGGAGTGGTACATGGCCGATACGCGGCGTTGGTTCTGGTTGGGTGGAGTGGTTCTGCTCTGCGCGTTTATCTGGCTGTTGCATCCGATTCTGACGCCGTTCCTGGTGGCGCTGTTGTTGGCCTACTTGTTCGACCCGCTGGTGGATCGCCTGGAAAAGGCCGGGCTCTCGCGGACCTGGGGCGTGGTGGCGGTGTTCGCGTTGTTCTCTTTGATTTTCACCACGTTGTTGCTGGTGCTGGTGCCGATGCTCGCCAAGCAGTTGTTTCGCTTGTATGAGCTGGCGCCACAGATGCTCGACTGGTTGCAGCACACTGCATTGCCGTGGGCGCAATCGAAGTTCGGGTTATCGGATGGTTTCTGGAAATTCGACAAACTCAAGGCGGCAATCAGCGAGCACATGGGCCAGACCACCGACATTGTCGGCATGGTGTTGAGTCAGGCGACCGCTTCCGGCCTTGCGTTGATCGGTTGGCTGGCCAATCTGGTGCTGATCCCGGTGGTGAGCTTTTACCTGCTGCGGGACTGGGACGTGATGATGGCCAAGATCCGCAGCCTGTTGCCCCGCGCTCGTGAAGAGCGCGTCGTGATTCTGGCCGGCGAATGCCATGAAGTGCTGGGGGCGTTCGTACGCGGGCAACTGCTGGTCATGGTGGCGCTGGGTGTGATCTATTCGGCGGGCCTGATGCTGGTAGGGCTCGAGCTGGGGTTGCTGATCGGGATGATCGCCGGTCTGGCGGCGATTGTGCCGTACATGGGGTTTGTCATCGGGATTGGCGCGGCGTTGATTGCCGGCCTGTTCCAGTTTGGTGGCGACCTGTACCCGATGATTGGCATCGTTGCGGTGTTCATGGTCGGCCAGGCGCTGGAAGGCATGGTGCTGACGCCGTTGCTGGTGGGCGACCGGATCGGCCTGCATCCGGTGGCGGTGATCTTTGCGATTTTGGCCGGCGGTGAACTGTTCGGTTTTACCGGCGTGCTGCTGGCGCTCCCGGTGGCGGCGGTGATCATGGTGCTGGTGCGCCATGTGCATGATTTGTATAAAGATTCTGATATCTACAGTGGCGTCGATGAACCTGAGCTGTAAGGTTCGCTGATGGCCCGTCGCGGGCGGCCTGGTTCAGTGCCAGGCTGGCCCGTATCCCTTGCGTGGCTGTCACATGCGCCGCCAAAGAAACAGTCATAAAACCGGTGCGATAACGCAAACCTTTGATTTTGCTTATGGTCTGTCGCATTGTGCGGTCAGCGTCACGGGTATAAACTTCGCAAACTTTACACAGAGGCCACTAACGGTTCCTTTGGAACTGTTCAGTCAGCATGAAACCGATTCAGCTGCCCCTAGGTGTGCGTCTGCGTGATGACGCTACCTTTATCAATTACTACCCAGGCGCCAATGCCGCTGCACTCGGCTATGTCGAGCGGCTTTGCGAAGCCGACGCCGGCTGGACCGAAAGCCTGATTTATCTCTGGGGCAAGGACGGGGTAGGGCGTACGCATCTGCTGCAGGCGGCCTGTCTGCGCTTTGAACAGTTGGGGGAGCCAGCGGTGTACTTGCCGTTGGCCGAGCTGCTGGATCGCGGTATCGAAATCCTCGACAACCTCGAACAATACGAACTGGTCTGCCTCGACGACTTGCAAGCGGTTGCCGGGCGCGCGGATTGGGAAGAGGCGTTGTTCCATCTGTTCAATCGCCTGCGTGACAGCGGTCGGCGTTTGCTGATTGCAGCATCGACCTCGCCGCGCGAATTGCCGGTAAAGCTGGCGGACCTGAAATCCCGCCTGACCCTGGCGCTGATCTTCCAGATGCGTCCGCTGTCCGACGAAGACAAATTGCGTGCCTTGCAACTGCGTGCATCCCGTCGCGGCCTGCACCTGACCGACGAAGTCGGGCATTTTATTTTGACTCGCGGTACTCGCAGCATGAGCGCGCTGTTCGAGCTGCTTGAGCGTCTCGATCAGGCCTCCCTTCAAGCTCAACGCAAGCTGACCATTCCGTTCCTGAAAGAAACGTTGGGCTGGTAAGGCCCAGGTTTTTCAGGGGTTGCGGCATATTTCAGGCGCCACAAAATCCGCTTTCCTGCACGGGGCAGGCTGCGCGAGCGTCTAAATGGGGCTTAAGCGCTTAGATGTAAACGCGAAACCAAGAAGTCACATAAAGTTCGATTGAATTTGCAAATGAGGTTGATAGCGGGCATAGTCTCGGCTTCTTTACAACTATCAGCCACGGTCGTGCCCATGCTAAATCGCTTCGCACCCCTCGTGCCTCTCGCACTCGTCACCCTGTTGTTCGGTTGCGCTGCTCACTCTCCAGTGTCCCAGCAAGAGCAACAACAGCAGGTTAAAAATTCAGTTACCGCGCAATCTTCTTCCGTTCTTTTCCAGGAAGAACTGGCCACCGATAAAGAACTGGCAGACTTCGCCGACGGCAAGTCCTACCAGCTTCCGGTTCTGGCCGACAGCATCCTCGAGCGTGGCATGTCCCTGATCGGTACCCGTTACCGTTTCGGCGGCACCTCCGAGGCTGGCTTCGATTGCAGCGGCTTCATCGGTTACCTGTTTCGTGAAGAGGCCGGTATGAACCTGCCGCGTTCCACTCGCGAAATGATCAACGTTGACGCGCCACTGGTTTCCCGTAGCGCGCTCAAGCCGGGCGATCTGCTGTTCTTCGCCACCAATGGTCGCCGCGGTCGTGTCAGTCACGCCGGGATCTACCTGGGTGACAACCAGTTCATCCACTCCAGCAGCCGCAAAAGCGGTGGTGTCCGGGTCGATAGCCTGGGCGACAGCTACTGGAGCAAAACCTTCATCGAAGCCAAGCGCGCACTCGCGATGGCCCCGACCGTGGTCACGGCACGCAAGTAATTGTCCAGCCTGTCGCCACATCAGTGGCGGCAACGGCCTCTCTGCAACAGAGTAGGCGGACAGTTTATAAGGCGAACTTAAAGTCTTACTTGAAGTTTGCCGCGTACCCGCTAGAATCCTGATCTATTATTGATGGCAAACCGCCTGCGTCCTGCGCAGGCGGTTTTCTTTTCTGCCCTTGCGGTGGAAAAAGCCGCAGCCAGATCAGGATGTTCTGCTTATGACGATGTCGGCCCGCCTCGCACTCATGTTCTTCGCAGCGCTGCTCAGTGCCTGCGCCAGCCGCACACCGCCACCTGCGCCGGTGGTTCGCGCCCCCATTGTCTTCGGCTCCGCGCAACCCTTTTCGCCTGAGGCGGAAGACGTGTTGTTTCGCGCCTTGGGCCTCGTGGGCACGCCTTATCGCTGGGGCGGCAATACGCCAGATTCCGGGTTCGATTGCAGTGGCCTGATCGGTTATGTCTACCGTGACGTGACGGGCATATCCCTGCCACGCACCACGCGCGAGATGATCAGCATGCAGGCAGCCAATGTCGGCAAGGAAGGCCTGCAAACCGGCGACCTGGTTTTCTTCGCCACCAATGGCGGCTCCCAGGTCAGCCATGCCGGGATCTACGTTGGCGAAGGCCGTTTCGTCCATGCGCCAGCCACTGGCGGCACGGTGAAGCTCGACAGCTTGTCCAAAGCGTATTGGCAGAAAGCTTACCTGAGCGCCAAGCGTGTTCTGCAGCCCGAGCATTTGGCGCGTAACCCCTAGTTCGCAGAGGTCGTCATGACCGCCCGCACACTCAATCTCGACGATTCCCTGTATCAATACCTGCTCGACGTTTCCCTGAGGGAAACGCCGCTGCTCAAGCGTTTGCGCGATGAAACCCAGGCGCTGCCGATGGCGCGCTGGCAGGTGGCGCCGGAGCAGGGGCAGTTTCTCGCATTGCTGGTGAAACTCACCGGCGCGAGGCGTTTGCTGGAAGTCGGCACCTTCACCGGTTACAGCGCGTTGTGCATGGCGGCGGCATTGCCGGATGACGGTTCGCTGATTTGCTGTGATATCCCCGGCGACTACAACGCCACGGCGCTCCGTTACTGGAAGGAAGCGGGCGTTGCCGAACGAATTGACCTGCGCCTGGCGCCCGCGCTGGAAACCCTGGCTCGGCTGGATCAGCCAGGGCAATTCGATTTGATTTTCATTGATGCCGACAAGGCCAACTATCCGGCCTACCTGGAGCACGCGTTGCGTCTGCTGCGCGTTGGTGGTCTGGCGGTGTTCGATAACACCCTGTGGAGCGGAAGGGTGTTGGAGTCGAATCCCGAAAGCGCAGACACTCGTGCTATCCAGGCGCTCAACCGCGCCTTGAAGGATGACTCGCGTGTGGATCTGTCGTTGTTGCCGCTGGGCGATGGTTTAACCCTCTGCCGCAAGCGGTAAACGCTGATCCCTGTGGGAGCGAGCCTGCTCGCGATGAGGGCCGTACATCCAAAATTGATGTTGCCTGATGCACCGCTATCGCGAGCAAGCTTGCTCCTACAGGGTATGTGTGTGGCGCAGTTACTGGGTTGCCGACACCCGCCACACCTTATTCCCCACATCATCCGCCACCAGCAAATCACCTTGCTGATCAATCACCACACCCACCGGCCGGCCCATGGCTTTTTCCTCGTCATTGAGGAAGCCCGTCAGCACGTCAACCGGGCTTCCGTTCGGTTTGCCGGCACTGAACGGCACGAAAATCACTTTGTAGCCACTGTGCGGCTTGCGGTTCCATGAACCATGCTGGCCAATGAACACGCCTTCCTTGAATTGCGCTGGCAGCCTGTTGCCTTCAGCGAACGTCAGGCCCAGTGAGGCGGTATGCGGGCCGACCGCGTAGTCCGGAGCAATGGCCTTAGCCACCAGGTCCGGGTTTTGCGGCTCGACGCGAATATCGACGTGCTGGCCGTAGTAGCTGTAAGGCCAGCCATAGAACCCGCCGTCCTTGACCGAGGTGATGTAGTCCGGCACCAGGTCGCTGCCGATTTCATCCCGCTCGTTGACCGCCGTCCACAACGCGCCGCTCCGCGGTTCCCAGGCCATGCCGTTGGGATTGCGCAAGCCCGAGGCGAAAATCCGATGCTTGCCGGTGGCGCGATCCACTTCCCAGATCGCCGCGCGACCTTCTTCCTGATCCATGCCGTTTTCGGCGACGTTGCTGTTGGAACCCACCGTGACGTACAGCTTGCTGCCGTCCTTGCTGGCGATCACGTTTTTGGTCCAGTGGTGATTCAGTGTGCCGCCCGGCAGATCAACCACTTTGATCGGCGGCGACTTGAGGGTCGTGGCGCCGTCCTCGTAGTGAAATCGCAGCAAGCGGTCCGTGTCGGCGACATACAGGTCGTTGCCGACCAGGGTCATGCCGAAGGGCGAATTAAGGTTTTCCAGAAACACCGTGCGAGTTTCGGCGATGCCGTCGTGGTCTTTGTCGCGCAGCAACGTGATCCGGTTCGGGCTTGGGACGCCGGCACCGGCGCGGCCCATGACTTTCTTCATGACCCAGCCTCTAACGCCTTTGCCATCATCGGGTTTGGGCGGCGCATTGGTTTCGGCGACGAGCACGTCACCGTTCGGCAGCACGTACAGCCAGCGCGGGTGATCGAGGTTTTCAGCAAATGCCGCCACTTGCGTTCCCGCTGCCGCCGTGGGTTTCGCGCCGTCCGGCCAGCCGATTGCCGGGGCGATGTTGACTGTCGGGATCAGGGTCTTGTTCGGTTCTGGCAGTCGAGGGGACGGGCCGGTACCGTCGGAGACTTGCAGGGTGGAGGTCTCGCTGCAGGCAGCGAGCCCTCCTGTGAGGGCGATGACGAGAACGAGCAGGGGCTTGTGCATGCTGATCTTCCCTATAAATGCAGTGACCTGATCAATAGAGAAGTGCAAACCCGCGATGGTTCAACCGGTCAGCCGCGGGCTTCCTTGAACAGTACGGCGATGCCGGGATGATAGTTGCCCGCTTCGTTGCGCAACTTGCGGTAGGCGTAGGGGAAATACCAGGCGACCGCGCAGCTGTGTTCCTTTTGCAGGTCGTCGACCATGTCCTGGAGTTCTTCCGGTGTGGCGCCGTGCTGAGCCTTTTGCGGGGCGACGAACAGGCAGCCGAGTTTCAGGTCGCTGGCGTAGCTGATGCGCTTGGCGTCGCTGGTGATATCGGCCAGGGCCTGCGTCAGGTTCAAGCTGTTGACCCGTGGCCAGCGTTGCGTGGCCTGGAGGTAGGCGCGTTCTTCGCTGCTGGCGATGAACAGGTCGGCGCGGGCGTTGCGTTCGCCTTCCTCGTTTTGTTTGCGGGTGGGTGTGTTCTGCAGCGTGACCATTTCCGCCATCCACGCGGCAGCCGAGAGCAAGCCGAGGTTGGCTTTTTCGTCGTACCAGTAAGGCGTGTCGTTATCGCCGCGCACCGCGTTGTAGCGGTCGATACAGTCAAACCAGCGCTCCAGCACCGGGCGCAGGAATTCCAGCTTCGGATTGCTGATGGTCATGCCTTGCATGTGGCTCACCCTTGTTATTGTGTTGTCAGGTTGTGGCGCTTTGATATCACTGCTTGGAGTGTGGCACAAGATTGGCGTCATTTTATTGATCGACGGCAGTTATTCGCCCGGCGGTCTCCCGGCTTTAATTGACGCTCCACCCCCAACCCTCTAACCTTCGCGGCTTGTTTCAGGTGCTCTGTGGCGTCGGTCGACAGAGTGAAACAGGGAAGCCGGTGTGTGCGCTCGTTCAATTCATGAACAACCACGATCCCGGCGCTGCCCCCGCAACGGTAAATGAGTGAAGGCTGCGCCTTGAGCCACTGTGTCGAATGTCGATATGGGAAGGCGCGCAGTCAGGCGAAACGCCGCTCATGAGCCCGGAGACCGGCCTGATCCATTCAGCGGCATCACGGTGGGCGATGCCAGGCTTCTTGCCGTCTATTCTTGTGCCTGCCCGCCGTTATCCAGCCTCAACGGAGAGCTCCCCCATGACTGATACTCCCGATCGTGACGAACGCCATCTGGCGCGCATGCTGCGCAAAAAAGCCGTGATCGACGAACGCATCGCCAACTCCCCGAATGAATGCGGCCTGCTGCTGGTGCTGACCGGCAACGGCAAGGGCAAAAGCAGCTCGGCTTTCGGCATGCTCGCCCGCTCGATGGGCCACGGCATGCAGTGCGGCGTGGTGCAGTTCATCAAGGGGCGCAGCAGCACGGGCGAAGAGTTGTTCTTCCGGCGCTTCCCGGAGCAGGTGCGTTTTCATGTGATGGGCGAGGGCTTTACCTGGGAAACCCAGGACCGCCAGCGTGACATCGCCGCCGCCGAAGCCGCGTGGGAAGTGTCCCGCGAGCTGTTGCGCGATCCGTCGATTGGCCTGGTGGTGCTCGATGAACTGAACATCGCCCTCAAGCACGGCTACCTCGACCTCGATCAGGTGCTCAGTGACTTGCAGGCGCGTCCGCCGATGCAACACGTTGTCGTCACGGGTCGCGGCGCCAAGCCGGAAATGATCGAACTGGCTGACACCGTCACTGAAATGGGCGTCATCAAGCACGCCTTCCAGGCCGGGATCAAAGCGCAAAAAGGCGTCGAGCTGTGAATCAACCACGTCATTGCCCGGCGGTCTTGATTGCCGCGCCGGCCTCCGGTCAGGGCAAGACCACCGTCACCGCCGCGCTGGCCCGTTTGCATCGCAATCAGGGGCGCAAGGTGCGCGTGTTCAAATGCGGCCCGGACTTTCTCGACCCGATGATTCTCGAGCGCGCCAGCGGTGCGCCGGTGTATCAACTGGACATGTGGATGGTCGGCGAGCAGGAAAGTCGTCGACTGTTGTGGGAAGCCGCCGGTGAAGCGGACCTGATCCTGATCGAAGGTGTCATGGGCCTGTTCGACGGCACGCCGTCCAGCGCCGATCTGGCGCGGCACTTTGGTGTGCCGGTGCTCGGGGTGATCGACGGCACGGCGATGGCGCAGACCTTTGGTGCGCTGGCGCTGGGGCTGGCGAAGTATCAGCCGGACTTGCCGTTCGCCGGCGTGCTGGCCAACCGCGTGGGCACCTTGCGCCATGCGCAATTGCTCGAAGGCAGCCTGACGGAAGGTTTGCGCTGGTACGGCGCGTTGTCCCGGGAAACCGGGATCGAGCTGCCGAGTCGGCATCTTGGTCTGGTGCAAGCCAGCGAGCTGAACGACCTCGACCTGCGCCTCGACGCGGCGGCCGAATCGCTGGCCAACAGCTGCGACGTTACGCTGCCGCCGCCTGTGGAATTCGCCGCTCCAGAAGTGATCGCCGCAGAGCCGTTGCTGGCCGGTGTCCGAATCGCCGTGGCCCGTGATGAGGCGTTCGCTTTCACCTACGGTGCGAGCCTGGATTTGCTTCGGGCCATGGGCGCCGAATTGTCATTCTTCTCGCCGATCCGCGACACGCAATTGCCGGAGGCTGACAGCCTCTATCTGCCGGGCGGCTACCCGGAATTGCACCATGTGGCGCTGTCTCGGAATACTCAAATGCTCAACGCCATTCGCGCTCATCACGCGGCGGGTAAACCCTTGCTGGCCGAGTGTGGCGGCATGTTGTATTTGCTCGATTCGCTGACCGATGTCGAAGGCACGCGGGCGGAGCTGGTTGGTTTGCTGACTGGTGATGCTGTGATGCAGAAACGATTGGCGGCGCTGGCGTTGCAGGCGGTTGACTTGCCGGAAGGTTCGCTGCGCGGGCATACCTATCATCACTCGCTGACCAGCACCGAGCTTGAGCCGATTGCTCGTGGCCTGAGCCCGAATGGCGGGCGTGGGGCGGAGGCGGTTTATCGTGAGGGGCGGATGACCGCTTCTTACGTGCATTTTTATTTTCCGTCGAATCCGACTGCGATTGCCGCGTTGTTTGCGCCTGACCGGGAGGCCGCCATCGCTGGCAAGCCAGCTCCTACAGTTGATCACCTAACCCCTGTAGGAGCTGGCTTGCCAGCGATGAGGCCATGACCGACAACGCCTTTTCGGAAGCCGAACGCGAAGCGGTCTACCGAGCCATCGCCGAACGCCGCGACATGCGCCACTTCAGCGGCGGCACCGTCGAACCCGAGTTGCTCCGGCGCCTGCTCGACGCCGCGCACCAGGCGCCAAGCGTCGGCCTGATGCAGCCCTGGCGGTTCATCCGCATCAGCGACCGGGCCCTGCGCGGCAAGATCCAGTTGCTGGTGGAAGAGGAGCGCATGCGCACCGCCGAAGCCCTCGGCGAGCGCACCGATGAATTCATGAAGCTGAAAGTCGAAGGCATCAACGACTGCGCCGAAGTGCTGGTCGCTGCGCTGATGGACGATCGCGAGCGGCACATCTTTGGCCGTCGCACCTTGCCGGAAATGGACATGGCGTCGTTGTCCTGCGCGATCCAGAACCTGTGGCTGGCGTCCCGTGCAGAAGGACTCGGCATGGGCTGGGTCTCTTTGTTCGAGCCGCAAGCCCTGGCCGACCTGCTGGGTTTGCCCGCCGGGGCCAAGCCTATGGCTGTTCTTTGCCTGGGCCCGGTCAAGGAATTCTATCCGGCGCCGATGCTGGTACTCGAAGGCTGGGCGCAAGCGCGCCCGCTCAGTGAAATGCTGTACGAAAATTATTGGGGAGTGAGTCAATGAGTGTGGCGTTGTTGAGTGTCGCCGCGGTTGCGCTGGATGCGCTGCTGGGTGAACCCAAACGCTGGCATCCGCTGGTGGCGTTCGGCCGTTTTGCCGACCGCATCGAGCAACGTTTCAATGGTGGCGGGCGCGGCTGGCGCAGCCACGGCGTCACGGCATGGGTGATTGCGGTGTTGCCGCTGACCTTGCTGGCCACGGCGTTTTCCTGGGCGCCTTACGTTGGCTGGGTCGTCGAGATTCTCGCGCTCTATTGCGCCCTCGGCCTGCGCAGTCTCGGTGAACACGTCGAGCCGGTCGCCAAGGCCCTGCGCAGTGATGATCTGGAGGAGGCGCGCATACGCGTTGGCTATCTGGTCAGTCGCCAGACCAGCGAACTGGATCAAACCGAAGTCGCCCGTGCCGCTACCGAATCGGTGTTGGAGAACGGCAGCGACGCGGTGTTTGCTGCGCTGTTCTGGTTTGCCGTGGCCGGTGCGCCGGGCGTGGTGCTCTACCGATTGAGCAATACGCTGGACGCGATGTGGGGCTATCGCAACGAACGCTTCGAACGGTTTGGCTGGGCGGCGGCGAAAATCGACGACGTGCTCAACTACATTCCGGCGCGGCTGGTGGCGTTGACCTATGCGCTGCAGGGCAAAACCCGACTTGCACTGAAATGTTGGCGCACCCAGGGCCCGACCTGGGACAGCCCGAACGCCGGGCCGGTGATGGCTGCGGGAGCCGGTGCGCTGGGTGTCGAGTTGGGCGGGGCGGCGATTTATCACGGCGAGTTGCATCAGCGTCCGCAGCTGGGCGAAGGCGTGCCGGCGGATGCCGACTCCATTGACCGTGGCTGGCAATTGGTCCAGCGCGGGGTATGGTTATGGCTGCTGATTCTCTGCGTGGGAGCTGAATTCTATGCTTGAACACGGTGGACGGTTGCGCAAGGCCGCGCTCGAATACGGTATCGCCGAAGCCGATTGGCTTGACCTGTCCAGCGGCCTCGCGCCCTGGCCGTTTCCTGTCCCGGACATTCCGTTGCGCGCCTGGGCACGGTTACCGGAAAACGATGACGGTCTGGAGCAGGCCGCCTGTGATTATTACGGCACCGCGCAGGTGTTGCCGGTGGCCGGTTCGCAAATGGCGATCCAGTTGCTGCCGCGTTTGCGGCGGGACGGCAAGGTGGGCGTGCTGTCGCCGTGTTACGCCGAGCACGCCGAAGCCTGGCGTCGCAACGGTTACATCGTGCGTGAAGTGCTGGAGCAGGAAGTCGACTTCTTCCTCGACAGTCTCGATGTGCTGGTGGTGGTCAATCCGAACAATCCGACGGGTTTGAGCCTGACCCCGAGCCGTCTGCTCGACTGGCATTCCAGGCTGGCGCAGCGCGGCGGCTGGCTGGTGGTCGACGAAGCGTTCATGGACAACACGCCGCAACTGAGTCTGGCGCCATGTGCCCATATGGTGGGCTTGATCGTGCTGCGTTCCTTCGGCAAGTTTTTTGGTCTGGCCGGGGTGCGCTTGGGCTTCGTACTGGCGGAGCGCAAGTTGCTCAAGTTGCTCGCCGAACAAGTCGGCCCCTGGGCCGTCAGCGGGCCGACCCGCGTGTTGGGGCAAGCCTGCCTGAAGGATGCCGAAGGCCACGCCAGACAACGTCTGCGTACCGAAGAAGCCAGCAAACGGCTGGCGCTGTTGCTTGAAGAACACGGCTTCAAACCTCAGGGCGGTTGCGCGTTGTTTCAATGGCTGGTGACCGAGTGCGCCGAAGAGTTGCATGAGTTCATGGCCCGGCGCGGCATCCTGCTGCGGTTGTTCACCCACAACAGCAGCCTGCGTTTCGGCCTGCCCGGCGAAGAAGCCGACTGGACCCGTCTCGCGCAAGCGTTTACAGATTACGCCAAGGAAAGCCGATGACTACGCTGATGGTGCAAGGCACTACGTCGGACGCCGGTAAAAGCACGCTGGTGACGGCGTTGTGTCGCTGGGTCACGCGGCAGGGTGTGCGCGTGGTGCCGTTCAAACCGCAGAACATGGCGCTCAACAGCGCCGTGACTGCTGACGGTGGCGAGATCGGCCGCGCGCAAGCCGTGCAGGCTCAGGCCGCCAACCTCGAACCGCACACCGACATGAACCCGGTATTGCTCAAACCCAACAGCGACACCGGTGCCCAGGTGATCATCCATGGGCGCGCCGTCACGACCATGAACGCGGTCGCCTATCACGACTACAAAGCCATCGCCATGCAAGCGGTGCTGGCCTCCCATGCGCGACTGAGCGCGGCGTATCCAGTGGTCATGGTCGAAGGAGCAGGCTCACCGGCCGAGATCAATCTGCGCGCCGGCGACATCGCCAACATGGGGTTCGCCGAGGCAGTGGATTGCCCAGTTGTATTGATCGCCGACATCAATCGCGGCGGGGTGTTCGCGCATCTGGTAGGCACCCTGGAACTGCTGTCGCCAAGCGAGCAGGCACGGGTCAAAGGCTTCATCATCAACCGTTTTCGCGGCGATATTGCCTTGCTGCAACCGGGCCTCGACTGGCTGGAAGCACGCACCGGCAAACCGGTGATCGGCGTTCTGCCGTACGTGATGGACCTGCATCTGGAAGCCGAGGACGGCATCGATCAACGCCAGACCGACAAGGCTGATCAAGTGCTCAAAGTGGTGGTGCCGGTGTTGCCGCGCATCAGCAACCACACCGACTTCGATCCGCTGCGCCTGCACCCGCAAGTCGACCTGCAATTCATCGGCCCCGGCCAGGCGATTCCGCCCGCCGACCTGATCATTCTTCCTGGCTCGAAAAGCGTGCGCAGCGACCTTGCGTATCTGCGCGCCAACGGCTGGGAAACCGCTATCGCCCGCCATCTGCGCTACGGCGGAAAAGTCCTGGGTATTTGCGGCGGCCTGCAGATGCTCGGCGAGCAGGTGCACGATCCGTTGGGCCTTGAAGGTGCGCCGGGCTCCAGCGCCGGTTTGGGGTTGTTGGCGTTCGAAACGCAACTGGAAGAAGAAAAGCAGTTGCGCAATGTGCGCGGGCGTCTGGCGCTGGAAGATGCGCCGGTCAGCGGCTACGAAATTCATGCCGGCGTCACCACCGGCCCGGCATTGGAAAATGCCGCCGTGCAGCTGGACGATGGCCGTTGCGATGGCGCGCAAAGTGGCGACGGGCAGATTTTCGGCACCTACCTGCATGGCCTGTTTGAATCGCCAGCGGCGTGCAGTGCGTTGTTGCGCTGGGCGGGTTTGCAGGATGTGCAGGAAGTGGATTACCACGCGCTGCGTGAGCGAGATATCGAGCGGCTGGCGGATCTGGTGGAGAAGCATCTGGATACCCGACTGTTGCGTGAGCTCTGCGGGATTTGAGGTGGCTGTTCCGGCCCCTTCGCGGGCAAGCCTCGCTCCTACGGGATCGAGAGCAGCGCGTACCTGTAGGAGCGAGGCTTGCCCGCGAAAGGGCCCGCCACCACACCGCACATTGTAAGGAATGAACCATGCTGCAACTGATCCTCGGCGGCGCCCGTTCCGGCAAAAGTCGCCTGGCCGAAAAACTGGCAGCAGACAGCCAGCTCCCGGTGACCTACATCGCCACCAGCCAACCTTTGGACGGTGAAATGAGCGAGCGGGTCGCCCACCACCGCGCCCGTCGTCCAGCCGAATGGGCGCTGATCGAAGAACCGGTTGAGCTGGCCCGCGTCCTGCGTGAAACCGCCCGTGCCGAGCGCTGCCTGCTGGTGGATTGCCTGACCCTGTGGATGACCAATCTGCTGATGCTCGACGACGCCGAGCGCCTGACGGCCGAACGCGAAGCCCTGCTGGACTGCCTGGCCGAACTGCCGGGTGAAATCATTTTTGTCAGCAACGAGACCGGAATGGGTGTCGTACCGCTGGGCGAATTGACTCGCCGCTACGTCGATGAAGCCGGTTGGCTGCATCAAGCTTTGGCCGAGCGCTGTCAGCGAGTCGTCCTGACCGTCGCCGGCCTGCCCCTGACTCTGAAAGGAACTGCGTTATGACTCAAACCTGGTGGCTGAACCCGTGCAAGCCGATCGATGCCCAAGCCGTCGAGCAGGCTGAAGCCCGGCAACAGCAACTGACCAAACCGGCCGGTTCCCTCGGGCGGCTGGAGTCGGTGGCGGTGCAGTTGGCGGGATTGCAGGGGCAGGTCAAGCCGAGCCTGGATCAGCTGTGGATCGCGATTTTTGCCGGCGACCATGGCGTGGTCGTCGAAGGTGTGTCGGCGTTTCCCCAGGAAGTCACCGGGCAGATGCTGCACAACTTCGTCAACGGTGGCGCGGCGATCAGTGTGTTGGCGCGCCAACTCGGCGCGTCGCTCGAAGTGGTCGACCTCGGCACGGTCACGCCGTCGTTGAACCTGCCGGGTGTGCGCCATTTGAACATCGGTGCCGGCACCGCGAATTTTGTCGACGGCCCGGCCATGACTCAAGCCCAGGGTGAACTCGCCTTGCAGGCCGGTCGCGACAGCGTGCAGCGCGCCATTGCGGCGGGCGCGCAGTTGTTCATCGGCGGCGAGATGGGCATCGGCAACACCACGGCGGCCAGTGCGTTGGCCTGTGCCTTGCTGGATTGTCCGGTGGTGCACTTGACCGGGCCGGGCACCGGCCTCAATGCGGCAGGTGTCAGTCATAAGGCTCAGGTCATCGAACGTGCCTTGGCCTTGCACAGCGCTCAGCGTGGCGATGCACTGCAAACCCTGTTCAACCTCGGTGGTTTTGAAATCGCCGCACTGGTCGGCGCGTATCTGGCCTGTGCCCAGGAAGGCGTCGCGGTGCTGGTGGACGGGTTCATTTGCAGCGTCGCCGCATTGGTGGCGGTGCGCTTGAATCCGCATTGCCGCGAGTGGCTGTTGTTCGGTCATCGCGGTGCCGAGCCGGGTCATCGCCATGTGCTGGAAACCCTGAACGCCGAACCCTTGCTGGACCTCGGTCTGCGTTTGGGCGAGGGCAGCGGCGCGGCGTTGGCCGTGCCGTTGCTGCGCCTGGCGTGTGACCTCCACGGGCAAATGGCGACCTTCGCCGAAGCCGCCGTGGCGGACCGTCCGGCATGACCTTGCGCCTGGACCTGTTGCGTCACGGCGAAACCGAACTGGGCGGCGGTTTGCGCGGCAGCCTCGACGATGCACTGACCGCCACAGGCTGGGCGCAGATGCGCGCAGCGGTGGTCGCGCAGGGGCCATGGGATCGTCTGGTCAGTTCGCCATTGCAACGCTGTGCGCGGTTCGCCGAAGAACTCGGGGCGCAACTGGGTTTGCCAGTGCAGCTGGATAAAGATCTGCAAGAACTGCATTTCGGTGCCTGGGAAGGGCAGAGCGCAGCGGCGCTGATGGAAACGGATGCCGAGGCGTTGGGTTTGTTCTGGGCCGATCCCTATTCGTTTACGCCGCCGCAGGGTGAGCGCGTCGCGGATTTTTCGACGCGAGTACTGGCCGCGGTCGGGCGTTTGCAGGCTGCCTGCGCGGGCGAGCGTGTGTTGCTGATCAGCCACGGCGGCGTCATGCGTTTGTTGCTGGCGCAGGCGCGGGGGTTGCCGCGTGAGCAGTTGCTCAACGTTGAAGTGGGCCATGGTTCGCTGTTTTCGTTGAACGTCGAACCCGGCGTCATTCTCAAGGAAGCGATCTGATCATGTTGCCGTTCTGGATCGCCCTGCAATTTCTGAGCAGCCTGCCGATTCGTCTGCCGGGCATGCCGGCGCCGCAGGAATTGGGGCGCTCGCTGCTGTTTTATCCGCTGGTGGGGCTGCTGTTCGGCGGGATCTTGTGGGCGTTGAACTGGGCGTTGTCGGGCACGCCGTTGTTGCTGCACGCGGCGTTGCTGTTGACGGCTTGGGTGTTGCTCAGCGGTGCGTTGCACCTCGATGGTCTGGCTGATAGCGCTGATGCGTGGCTTGGTGGTTTTGGCGATCGCGAGCGAACGCTGACGATCATGAAGGACCCGCGCAGCGGTCCGATAGCGGTGGTCACGCTGGTATTGGTGTTGCTGCTGAAATTCGCGGCGTTGCTGGCATTGATTGAGCAGCAGCACAGCGTTTTCCTGATCATCGTTCCGTTGATTGGCCGTGCTGCGTTGCTGGGGTTGTTCCTGACCACGCCGTATGTGCGGGCCGGTGGCTTGGGGCAGGCGCTGGCCGATCATCTGCCGCGTCTGGCCGGCAAGCAGGTGCTGGCGGTCAGTGCATTGGCTTGTGTGCTGATTGCAGGGCTCAGCGGTGTCGTGGCGTTGATGTTGGCGGCGCTGGTGTTTGTCTGGTTGCGGCAGGTGATGCTGCGGCGATTGGGCGGGACCACGGGCGATACGGCGGGGGCGTTGCTGGAATTGCTGGAGGTGGTTTTACTGATTGGCCTTGCACTGTTCCTGTAGGAGCGAGCGGTGCGGCGATCCGACTTGCCCGCGAAGAGTGCCCTGCGGTCTAACAGAAAAACCGAGTTATCGTTCTTCGCGGGCAAGCCTCGCTCCTACAGGGTTTTGTATCAAAAATTTGCATTCATTCAACCGCGGGTATATACACGCACCATGCTCGACTCCCAATGTTTATGCATCAACCTGCGTCGCGCCGCCCGTGGCGTCAGCAGGCACTACGACGGCGCTCTCGACGGCTTCGGAATCAACGTTGCCCAGTATTCTTTGTTGTGCAATCTGCAGCGTCTGAATGAACCGAGTATTTCCACCCTGGCGGAAGCCATGGGCCTGGACCGCAGCACCCTCGGGCGCAATCTGCGGGTATTGGAAGGCGACGGCCTGGTCATGCTGGTCGAGGGCGAAGACATGCGTAATCGCATCGTCAGGTTGACCGAGGCCGGTGCTGAACGCCTGAAAGCGGCCTTGCCGGCCTGGGAGGCGGCGCAGCAGCGACTGGTTGATCGTCTGGGTGCCGAAAAACGCGAAATTTTGCTGAAGCTGCTGGACGAACTGGCCTGACGCCAGTTTTTCCGATCTTAAGCGGGTATATACCCGCTACCGGAGAATAAGAATGACATCGATGTGGCGTACTTGCGGTTGGGTTTTAGTGGGGAGTGCGCTGATCCTTGCGTTGTCTCTGGGCGTGCGGCACGGCTTCGGGCTGTTTCTGGCGCCGATGAGTGCCGAGTTCGGTTGGGGGCGTGAGACGTTTGCCTTTGCCATCGCCTTGCAGAACCTGATCTGGGGCCTGGCGCAGCCCTTTACCGGCGCGTTGGCCGACCGCTTCGGCGCGGCGAAAGTGGTGCTGATCGGCGGCGTGCTCTACGCGATGGGCCTGCTGTTCATGGGCTTGTCCGATTCGGCAGTAACCCTGTCGCTGAGCGCGGGCCTATTGATCGGTATCGGGCTGTCGGGCACCTCATTTTCGGTGATTCTGGGCGTGGTTGGCCGCGTGGTACCCCCGGAGAAACGTAGCATGGGCATGGGTATCGCCAGTGCTGCCGGCTCTTTTGGCCAGTTCGCGATGGTACCGGGCACGCTGGGTTTGATCGGTTGGCTCGGCTGGTCGGCGGCATTGCTGGCGCTGGGCCTGCTGGTCGCGCTGATCGTGCCGTTGGTGAGCATGCTCAAGGACAAGCCGTTGCCGGTTCTCGGTCACGAGCAGACCCTCTCCGAAGCCTTGCGCGAAGCCTGTTCCCATTCGGGATTCTGGCTGCTGTCGTTCGGCTTTTTTGTCTGCGGTTTCCAGGTGGTGTTCATCGGTGTGCACTTGCCGGCGTATCTGGTGGATCAGCATTTGCCCGCCACGGTCGGCACGACGGTGCTGGCGCTGATCGGGTTGTTCAACATCTTCGGTACTTACACGGCGGGCTGGCTCGGCGGGCGGATGTCCAAGCCGCGTTTGCTCACCGGTCTGTATGTGCTGCGGGCCGTGGTGATTGTCCTGTTTCTGTGGGCGCCGGTGACGACAACCACGGCGTATCTGTTTGGCATGGCCATGGGCTTCCTGTGGCTGTCGACGGTGCCGTTGACCAACGGCACTGTGGCGACCTTGTTCGGTGTAAGAAATCTGTCCATGCTCGGTGGGATCGTTTTCCTGTTCCACCAGCTCGGATCGTTCCTGGGTGGCTGGTTGGGCGGGGTGGTGTATGACCGAACCGGGAGTTATGACTTGATCTGGCAAGTAGCGATTCTTTTGAGCCTGTTGGCGGCTGCCTTGAATTGGCCGGTGCGTGAGCGGCCGGTGGCGCGCCTGCAAACCCGGATGAGCACGACATGAACAGCCTCTGGCCACGAATCGCCGTGGCAGCGGGCGGCCTGTTGCTGCTGGCCCTGGCGTGGTGGGGCTGGCATCAGGGCGGGCTGGCGTTGATGCAATTGGGCATGGGCGCTTGCTAGCACGATGTGAGGGCGAGTAAGTTCAATGCAGACGACTTTTCAAGGATGCATGGACATGCTGATGCGCTGGTTTGCCGTTCCCGCGTTACTCATGGCGTTTACCGGATTGGCTCAAGCGGCCGACGAGTGCCCTGAGCTTTTGCAAGGCTCGTTGCCCAAGCTGCGGGCCAAGGAAACGATCGACCTGTGCCAGCGCTTCGCCGGCAAACCGCTGGTGGTGGTCAACACCGCGAGCTTTTGCGGTTTCGCCCCGCAGTTCAAAAGCCTGGAGGCGCTGAATCAGCGTTACAAGGGGCAAGGGCTGGAGGTGATCGGTGTGCCTTCCAATGACTTCAAGCAGGAATCCAAGGATGGTGCGGAAACCGCCAAGGTTTGCTACGTGAATTACGGCGTGACCTTCACCATGACCGAGACGCAGAAGGTTCGCGGTGATGATGCGATTCATCTGTTCCAGGTGCTTGCCGCCCAAAGCGATGCGCCGAAGTGGAATTTCTACAAGTATGTGGTCGATCGCAAAGGCAAGGTGATCGCCAACTTCTCCAGCCTCACCACACCTGACGATCCAGAATTCATCGCCGCCGTGGAAAAAGCCCTGGCTTCACAACCCTGATCGACGCCCACTAAAAAGCCCCGCCTCTGTAAAGAGCGCGGGGCTTTTTTGATTCAGGCGGCGAGGGGTTCAGGCTCGCCGTGAATCACATCAGAAGCGGTAGGTCGCACCAATGCCGAAACCGTTCGCCCAGTTTTCATACTTGGCGTTGTAGGTCTGGTTGCGAGGAGCACCGTTGCTGTTGTTGACCTTGACCGACTCTTCGCGCAGGTACGAATACGCTACGTCGATGGTCAGGTCGTCGGTCGGGCTCCAGCCAGCGCCCAGGCTGAAGATCTTGCGATCGCCAGTCGGAATGCGCGGGGAACGGTTTTCGTTGTTGGTCGGCGCCTGGTCGACGGACAGACCGGTACGCAGCACCCATTGCTTGTTCAACTGATAGGAAGCACCGATGGCGTGAGCCCAGGTGTCGTGCCAGTTCTGCTCTTCAGTGATCGTGCGAAGGCCGCGCGCTGCCAGAGCGGCAGGAACGCCTTCGTTCTCGACGGTGATTTCTTTCAGGCGGCTCCAGCGAGTCCAGGTGCTGCCTGCGTAGAGGGTCCACTTGTCGTCCAGCTGATGAGTGACCGAGAAGTCCACGGACTCAGGCGTGGTGATGTCCAGCGAAGCGTCGAACTTCTGGTTCGGGTTCTGGCCCAGCGCCGCGAGTACGCCGTAGTTGACCTTGGTGTCACCGTCCAGCTTGTACTTCACTTTCGAGTGATAGGTCAGGCCGAGGCGAGTGCTTTCGAGGGCTTGAACCATGATGCCGATGTTGTAGCCGATAGCGGTGTCGTCACCCTTGATCTTGACGGTACCGTCCGCTGCCTGCGGGTTCAGCGACAGGTTCGATTCCAGCTTGCCGTCGATGCGGTTGATGGTCGGACCGAAACCGATGGACACCTTGTCGTTGAAGGCGTAGCTGACAGTTGGCTGCAGGGTGACGATCGTGACTTCGCT
This sequence comes from Pseudomonas sp. BF-B-15, assembly GCF_019946675.1. NCBI lineage: Bacteria > Pseudomonadati > Pseudomonadota > Gammaproteobacteria > Pseudomonadales > Pseudomonadaceae > Pseudomonas > Pseudomonas sp. BF-B-15. Next base: position 34,337 of record NZ_JAGYFZ010000030.1, on the reverse strand, counting down.
CTTGCTGCCGAAGTATTTGCCGGCGAAGCCGTTCTCGTAGTCGGTCACCAGGCCGAATGGTGCGTAGACGCCGAAACCGACAGCCCACTGGTCATCGATTGGCTTTACGTAGTAGCCCATGGGTACGCCCATGAAAGGGACCATGTCACCTTTGTTGGTACCACTATTCGGGCGGGAGCTTGCATCGCTGATGTCAGCGTGCGCGTCGATAAATGCAACACCACCGGTCACTTGTTCGCGCTTGAGGCGAGACATACCGGCAGGGTTGCCAAAAACGGTGGATGCGTCGTCGGCAGCAGAAGATCGCCCGGCAAAACCAGTGCCCATCCCACTGATGCTTTGTTCGTTGAGGGCAAAACCACTTGCGAAGATTTGGGTGGATGCCAAGGCAACGGCGAGGCTAAGGGTGGTTTTGAGCATTACTTTTTTCATTATTAGAACTCCTGGTGATCACCGGGGCGAAAATTACCAACATTTTCGTCCCAGCGCTATAGGCTGTATTGCTTGATTTAGAGCGGTTTTGTAGGACAATCCGACCAAAATCGCGACCTGTTGGGCGATCTTGTTAAGCGAGGGGTTCAGCAGGCGACTTGATTCAATGGTGATACACAGGTTTGCCAGGCGTAGGTGAAATCTCTCAGGCGTCCTTGAGGCTGGAAGGTCTGGCGCCAGATTCGGGCCATTCCCAGCAAGTCGTCTGCTTCGGGGAGGGGGGTGTTCTGTTCTTCGACCAGCAGCCAGGCGATGGCTGTGGCGTAACGCAGGTTTACGGTCAATTCGAGGTGCGGGCCGCTGAGGAACGCATGCTGGCTGGCCAGTCCGCGCACCAGGCTCGCGCGTTCCGGATCAAGTGCCAGGTAATGGTCCCAGAGTGCCTGGTGGCGGGGTTCGGCGATTCGGTACAAGCCGTGTCCACGGCGGTCATGCAGGGCGGAACCAAGGGCTGACTGACTGGCGGCGATGCCCAGCAGCAGGGATTCGGCGGTCGCGCTATGGCGTCCCAGGTAGATCAGTGTCGGACGGATCACATAACGGCACAGTTCGCTGGCAGCGATACCCATAAAACCCTCGAACAAGAAGTGGTCGGCGAGTCCTGAACTTAGCGTTGGCAGCGGGTGGATCGACTCAGGCTCGCCGTAAGCGGTTCAAGCCGCTTGAGTTGAAGTGTAGTGTCATATTCGCGCTGTAAAGGTCTGTTTTTAAAATATTTCCGGCAGACAGTTATAACCGTTATATCGGTTAGTGCTTACGCGGCGGCTGCGAAAAGGGAAATATCGGGCAATAAAAAGACCCGTTTTTTAGGGGGGCGGGTGTTCTTTTGTTTGGGTGCATATCCATTCTTGGGGTAACGGCTGCTATTGGTTTCGCTTTTACAGCGAGTCACTTTGGAAAAGCCCCAAAGTAACCAAAGTGCTCTTGCCCCTTTCGTTCGGTGCCTCGCTAGTGCTCGACATGCCCTCGCTCCGGTCCTGCTCCGTGGGCCCGCCGCGATCGGCCATCCCTGGCCGTGCGCGGCTAACCCGGCATCCATGCCGGGTTGCCCACTGCGCAGAACCTGCGCTCGGCCTCTCGAGGGGGCGACTACCGCTACAGCCGCCGAGGCGGCCTGAAAGCCGACCTGGCTCTCAGCTGTCCGCGTTCTCCTTCTCTGATGCGTTCACTCTTTCCGGACATGTACACCGATCCCCTGTAGGAGCCGGCTTGCTGGCGATAGCGTCCTTTCAGGCGATAAATGCGTTGACTGACCCACCGCCATCGCCAGCAAGCCGGCTCCTACAGTTGATCGTATTTATCCAAACACATCTGCATTTCCCTTGTAGGAGCCAGCTTGCTGGCGATGGACGCCAACGATAACGCGGGCTGTCTGAATGAACGCGTTGCCCAGACGCTTTTCGCCGGCAAGCCGGCTCCTACAGGGAATCGCGTGCGCTTTTGATTTCCACCACTCATCAGGCCGAGCGTTAGCTCGCCTTCCGCTTTTGATCTGAGCGCCCCCTCGAGAGGCCGAGTGGAGGTTCTGCGCAGTGGGCAACCCGGCATGGATGCCGGGTTAGCCGCCCCCGGCCAGGGATGGCCGATGGTGGCGGGCCCACGGAGCAGGACCGGAGCGAGGGCATGCCGAGCCTAGACGAGGCACCGAACGAAAGGGGCAAGAGCCCTTGGTTACTTGGGGCTCTTCCAAGTGACTCGCCGTAAGGGCGAAACCAATGTCAGCCGTGACCGAAGAACCGGATATGTACTCACCACCAAAACCCAACCAAAGCCCACACACAAACAACAGGCAATAAAAAGCCCCGCTTTTCAAGGCGAGGCTTTTGAGGTTTTCAGCGTTTCTGGCGTCTCAGGCAACCAGTGCCTGACGGGTACGCTCGATCACGGCCTGCAGCGGCTCGGCGCTGGAGTATTGATCGGGGTACAGGCGTTCGCTGTGACGAGCGATGCCGTGTTCGTTGACCAGAGTGAAACTGAAGCAGCCTTTGCGAGCGGCCATGATCAGGCAGTTCATTGGTGCAAAAGCGTTGGTTAGGGTGCGAATGGCATCCTGGGTGTGGATTTGAGTAGTCATTAATGGGTGTTCCTACAAGCGACACGGATAAGAACCGTGCAAAATTAAAACGTTCCAGTGACGACGACCACCATTGGTCGAACGAAGAACCCGACTGGAACAAAGCAGCCAGTTTGAAGCGCTGATTAAGTTGGCGCGCTTGGGCTGGCAGGTAGGTACTTAGGAGGGCAGGCAACACATCAAGGGCAAAGGTTCTGGGCCCGGGGTGAAGATCCTGATCAATTTGCAGGCTGGTTCGGTCAGAGTAAGTGAGCTTCGCAACACCCTTTGCTTTCGATTCAAAGGCTGTGTTGGCGCAAGGTTTACCTGGAAACCATCGAGGTGGTCGATCCCGCTTGTTCGGTTGAGGCTTCCTTTGGGAAGGCTGACCGGGAGGATTTGTTCGACCAGAATTGACTTTCAGCTTGGTACTAACGCCGCGGATACTAACGGATTGAATTGCAGAAAGGAAGTGTGTTAGTCAAAAACATCTCCCGAATGCCGCCATTCGTGTGCGGACTGGCGCTTACCCACAGCCAGAGAGCGCCGGTTTCGCCCTGTAATGGCACAGATTCCGACCATCGGTCGTCGACGTTCGTCGGTTCGAAACCGGTCTGGATCATGGGTTCGCCAGGGTTTATCCCCAAGTCAGGTGAGAAAATGCGCCGAAAAAGCGCATGGATATAACTGCCTCGAAGGTACTTGTGCACATAAGTTGCGCGGACTGTCACCCCACTGTCATCTGCCCTTCAAACGTAGTGGGTGCCTGTAACCAAAATTTAAGTCAATGAAAAACATCGGTTTTTTTTACTGGTGAAAAAATCGTCAGTTTGACTGCGAGCCCCATTCCACAGGGCTTTGCGAGAGTTCAAGGGCGGTTGTCCACTGAGTTATCCACAGCTTCTGTGGATTGTCCCGAGCGCTTGCTCTAGGACGGGCGTGCCGGGTTTTTTTAGGCTTTACCTGTAAGAAAAAAAGAGTAGAGTGGCGCGCCTTCCGATCTGCCCCACAGTGCTTTATGAAGTTTCGCTCAGTACCAGCTCCCGCAACCTCGACACCTACCAGCGTCACCCCACCCAAGCGCTTTTCGATGCGTGTGGCCGAATGGCTGCTGGACAGCCCGCGCCTGGGCGAAAACCACAACGTCAAACATTTCGCCGGGCGTTTGCTCAAGCAGCCGGCGCGTGAAGGCGTGGTGGCCGCGCAGAGCCGTCTCGGTCAGTTGATGTGCCGTGAGTGCGGGAATGCCCGGGACCGCCGTATCGGCCAGGACCTCTTGCGTCAGGCCGCGCGAGCCGGGGATCGGCGCGCTCAACAGGAACTCGGTCTGATCGAAGACTGAGCTGTCCAAGACCTGACACCTTGGTTAACCTTCAAGCTTTATCGAACGGGCAGGAATGGCTATGGCGATGGACTTGACCAGCATATTGCTCGGTCTGGCGGGTGCTGCACTGCCGTTGCTGGCATTGGCCTGGCAACTTCAGCGCCGTGCGAGCACCTCGCAGTCAGAGGTTGCATTGCTGGAAGAGCGTCTGGCCATGGCCAACCTGGCACAGGACGGGCTGAATGCCCAGCTCGAAGCTGCTCGCGACGAAATCGCTGACCTGGGGCAGGCCAACGCCACCAAGCAGGCAGACCTCGCCGCCTTGCGCCGTGAAGTCGAACTGCTGCAGATCGAACGTGATGACGCCCGCGACGCCGCTCATGCCTGGAACATTGAGCGCGCCGGCAAAGACGTTGAGTTGCGTCGCCTGGACGCTCAAGCCGCCTCGCTGAATGCCGAGCTGCGTGAGCAACAGGAAAGCCATCAGCAGCGTCTCAGTGACCTGCAAGGCTCGCGGGACGAGCTGCGTGCCCAGTTCGCCGAGCTGGCCGGCAAGATCTTCGACGAGCGCGAGCAGCGCTTCGCCGAAACCAGTCAGCAGCGTTTGGGGCAGTTGCTCGATCCGTTGAAAGAGCGCATCCAGTCGTTTGAAAAACGCGTCGAGGAAAGCTATCAGGCCGAGGCGCGCGAACGCTTTTCGCTGGCCAAGGAGCTGGAGCGTCTGCAACAGCTGAACCTGCGCCTGAGCGACGAAGCGACCAACCTGACCCGCGCCTTGAAAGGGCAGAAGACCCAGGGTAACTGGGGGGAGCTGATTCTCGAGCGGGTGCTTGAGCACGCCGGTCTGGAGAAGGGCCGCGAGTATCAGACCCAGGTCAATCTCAAGGGCCCGGATGGCGAGCGGTTCCAGCCGGACGTGATCATTTATCTGCCTGGCGACAAGCAGGTGGTGGTCGACTCCAAGGTCAGCCTGACGGCCTATCAGCAATACGTGGCGGCCGAAGACGATGCCATCGGCCAGATCGCCATCAAGCAGCACGTGCTGTCGCTGCGCAACCACGTCAAAGGTCTGGCCGGCAAGGATTACAAACGGCTCGACGGCTTGCATAGCCTGGATTTCGTCTTGCTGTTCGTGCCCATCGAAGCGGCGTTTTCCGCGGCGTTGCAGGCGGAGCCAACGCTGTTTCAGGAAGCGTTCGACCGCAACATCGTGATCGTCAGCCCGACCACGTTACTGGCCACCCTGCGTGTCATCGACAGCCTGTGGAAGCAGGAACGGCAGAGTCAGAACGCCCGGGAAATCGCCGAGCGGGCAGGGTGGCTGTACGACAAGTTCGTGTTGTTCATTCAGGACCTGGATGAAGTCGGCAATCGCTTGCAGCAACTGGACAAGGCCTACAGCTCAGCGCGCAACAAGCTGACGGAAGGCCGTGGCAACCTGGTCAGCCGCAGCGAACAGCTCAAGTTGCTCGGCGCGCGGGCCAGCAAGAGTCTGCCGGCGGACCTGTTGGAGCGGGCGATGACGGATGTTGATGGCCTGGTCGAGTTGCCCGAGTAATCTCAAAAGCATCGCCGGCAAGCCAGCTCCTACAGTAAACCGCGTTCTCAACTGTAGGAGCCGGCTTGCCGGCGATGGCGTCCGTCAAAACACCACATCACTAAAAACCTGCCGATCTACAACGGCAAATGCCGACTCAACAACGCCCGCAACGCCGCCGGTTTCACCGGTTTGGCCAGGTAATCCAACCCCGCCGCATGCACCTGCGCCACCGTCTCGGGATGCCCATCGGCGCTGATCACCACACCGGGCACCGGCTCGCCCAAACGGGTGCGCAGCCACGCCATCAACTCGGTCCCGGTCTCGCCGTCGTCCAGGTGATAATCCACCAGCGCCAATTGCGGACGTACGCCATCGCTGAGCAACGCCGCGCATTCGTCGCGATTGCGCGCTGTCCAGACCTGACAACCCCAGCGGGTCAGCAAACTGTTCATGCCTATAAGGATGCTGTCCTCGTTGTCGATGCACAGCACCTGCGCACCGCTCAGGAGTTTGCCGTTGAGTTCGGTGACGTTGGCCGGCGCCGCGATTTGCGCCTGAGCCAACGGCACGCTGACGCTGAACACGCTGCCGCGCCCCGGCCAGGAACGCACTTGCAAGGTGTGGCCCAGAACGCGACACAGCCCGTCAGCAATCGCCAGGCCCAGGCCCAGGCCTTTCTCGGCACGGGTCTGGTGGCTGTCGAGGCGTTTGAACTCCTCGAAAATCACTTTCAGTTTGTCTTCCGGGATCCCCGGACCACGGTCCCAGACCTCAAGGCACAGTTCACCCTTGTGCCGGCGAACCCCTAAAAGCACTGGCCCCTTGGCGTAGCGAAAGGCGTTGGTCAGGAAGTTCTGCAAGATCCGCCGCAACAGTTTGATGTCACTGTCGACCCGCAGCGTACTGCCGCGAACGCGGAATTTGAGCCCCTGGTCCCGGGCCAGCGCCTTGAATTCCGCGCCAAGAATATCGAACAGCTCATTGAGCACGAACGGTTTCGGCTCCGGGTTGATCTTGCCGTTTTCCAGGCGGGAAATGTCCAGCAAATCGCTGATCAGGTCTTCGGCCGAGCGCAGTGATGAATCCAGGTGATGAACCAGTTTCTGCGCTTCGCTGGACAAGCCATCGTCCTGATGGGACAGGGCTGCAGAAAACAGTCGGGCGGCGTTCAGCGGTTGCATCAGGTCGTGGCTGACCGCCGCGAGAAAGCGGGTCTTCGACTGGTTGGCCGACTCGGCGGTGCCCTTGGCTTCGGTCAGGGCCACGTTGAGTTGCGACAACTCGTGGGTGCGCTCGGTGACCCGTCGCTCCAGGCCTTCGTTGGCTTCGGTCAGCGCCTGCTCGGCTTCGCGGAACGCGGTGATGTCGGTGAAGCTCATGACAAAACCGCCGCCCGGCATCGGGTTGCCGATCAACTCAATCACACGGCCATTGGGGAAAAGTCTTTCAGAGGTGTGGGCACGGCCCTGACGCATCCAGTGCAATCGGCGTGCGACGTGCACTTCCGCTTCACCCGGCCCGCACAGACCACGCTCGGCGTTGTAGCGAATGATGTCGGCAATCGGTCGACCGACGCTGATCAAGCCATCCGGGTAATTGAACAGTTCCAGATAACGCCGGTTCCACGCCACCAGCCGCAGCGACTGGTCGACCACGCTGATGCCCTGGGTGATGTTCTCGATCGCGCCTTGCAGCAAGGCACGGTTGAATTGCAGCACTTCCGAGGCTTCGTCGGCGATGCGCACGACGTCCTCAAGTTGCATTTCCCGCCCTTCGATGGCGGCTTTTACCACCGCCCGGGTCGAAGAAGCACCCAGTACACCGGCCAGCAAACGTTCGGTATGGGCGATCCACTCGCTGTCGGCGTTCTGGTTGGGGTTGAAGCCTTTGCCTTGGCGATAGGCGAAACGGATAAAACTCTGACGGGCGCGTTCTTCACCGACAAACCGTGCCGCGAGTTGCAGCAGATCTTCGATTTGCACTGCCAGCATTGAGCGCGCGCTGGGGCGGGCACTGATTTCCTGGCCGATGAAACGCCCGGCCTGCCAGTGCTCCGAAACCCTTGTGCGTGACAGCACCGACACCCAGGCAAACAGTGTGAAGTTGGCCGCCAGCGACAACACCACGCCTTGGGTCAGCGGAGTGAGCGGCAGGTTCAGCGGATTGCTGTGCAACCACGCCAGCCCGGGGAACGTGCTCAACGACACGCCGAGGCTGTGCGCGGCAATCGGCAGAATCAGCGTGTAAAACCACAGGAACGTACCGGCGGCGAGGCCGGCGAACACGCCACGGCGGTTGGCCTGTTTCCAGTACAGCGCGCCAAGCATGGCCGGGGCCAGTTGGGTCACGGCGGCAAAGGCGATCTGGCCGATGGTCGCCAGGCTCGCGGTCGAGCCCAGCAGTCGATAGCTGACGTACGCCAGCAGCAAAATCACCACGATGCTGACGCGGCGCACCGAGAGCATCCACTGGCGGAACACTTCGAACGGTCGCTCGGCATTGTTGCGACGCAGCAGCCACGGCAACAGCATGTCATTGGAGACCATGGTCGACAGCGCCACGCTGGCAACAATCACCATGCCGGTCGCCGCCGAAGCACCGCCGATAAAGGCCAGCATCGCCAGTGCGGGATGGGCCTGGGCCAGTGGCAGGCTGATCACAAAGGAATCCGGCAACACTGAACTTGGCAGCAGCATCTGGCCGGCCAACGCAATCGGCACGACAAACAATGCCGCCAACGCGAGGTACGCCGGAAACACCCACTTGGCCAGGCGCAAATCCTGCGGGTCGATGTTTTCCACCACGGTCACGTGGAACTGCCGGGGCAGGCAGATGATCGCCATCATCGCCACGCCGGTCTGCACCACCATCGATGGCCAGTTGATGGTTTCCTTCCAGTAGGCTTCAAGGCGCGGCGCGAGCATGGCCTGGTCGAAGAGGTCGTCGAAACCGTCGTACAAGCCGTAGGTCACGAACGCACCCACCGCGAGAAACGCGAACAGCTTGACCAGGGACTCGAACGCAATCGCCAGCACCATGCCACGGTGGTGTTCGGTGGCGTCGAGGTTGCGCGTACCGAAGACGATGGTAAACAACGCCAGCACCAGCGACACAATCAGCGCCGTGTCCTGGGCGCGGGTGCCCATGGCGTCGGCACCGGCACCGATCAACAGGTTCACCCCGAGCACGATGCCTTTGAGTTGCAGCGCGATGTAGGGCAGCACGCCGACCAGGCAGATCAGCGCCACGACAATCGCCAGTGACTGGGATTTGCCGTATCGGGCGGCGATGAAGTCGGCAATGGAGGTGATGTTCTCCTGCTTGCTGATCATCACCATTTTTTGCAGGACCCACGGCGCGCAGACCAGCAGCAGGATCGGCCCGAGGTAGATCGGCAGGAACGACCAGAGTTGTTCGGCGGCCTGGCCGACGGCGCCGAAGAACGTCCAACTGGTGCAATAGACCGCCAGCGACAGGCTGTACACCCAGGCGCGCACTCGCGGCGGCAGCGGCGCGCTGCGACGGTCACCGTAGAAGGCGATGGCGAACATGATGGCCATATAGGCCAGGGCGACGGCGGCGATCAGCCCGCTGGACAGCGACATGGAAACTCCAGACAAAAGACACACGGGACGACAGCCCGGACAGACAGTCTCGCACGACCGTCCGCGTTAGTCAGTGTCGACCAAGGTCGTGGAGTGGCGGGGTGTCGCAGGGTTGCTCTTGTAGGAGCGAGGCTTGCCCGCGAAGGCGTCATCACTGACTGAACGCAATCTCGATCAACCGATGCAACTCCTCAACCTCGAGCGGCGCCGGCGAAAACAGAATGCGAAACACCGTAGGCGCCGCCATCAGATTGATCAGCCGATCAACACCCGGTTTCGGCTGATCCGGATAACGATCCAGAATCATCTGCAACTGCCCGCCAATGATCGTCACACACAGACCCGGCGTCGGGCTCGATTGCACATCGCGCAGCATGTTGCGGCCAGGTTCGGAGCTCATCTCGTCCAGATACTGCTCGGCCCAGGCCTGCACATCTCCGCGCAGGCTGCCGGTGTTGGCAGGCTCGCTGTCGGGTTGCATGCGCGCCAGGGCGACATCCGCCAGCAGCGCCGACAGATCGCCCCAGCGCCGATAGATGGTCGACGGCGTAACCCCCGCGCGAGCCGCGATTTGCGGGACGGTCACGGTGGAGCGGTCCTGTTCTTCGAGGAGCGCACGGACTGCCGAATGAATCGACTCTTGCACCCGGGCGCTGCGGCCGCCGGGGCGTAAACCTTCTTTAATAGCCATGGAGCGGACCTTAACACAAAGAATTTGCTTTAAGCGCAGACGAGTAGCACACTCCGCAAAAGCAAAAAGTTAGCTTTTGCGGAGTGTGCGCATGTCGAGTTCTGTTTCCAGCCGTTCAACCCTGTGGTTTCTGGCGATCACTTTACTGAGTTTTCTCGCCGCTTCCACGGCGCCGACGCCGTTGTATCACTTGTATCAGGAGCAGCTGCATTTCTCGGCAGCAACCTTGACCGTGATTTTCGGCATCTACGCCATCAGTCTGCTGGTGGCGCTGCTGACGGTCGGTTCGCTCTCGGACTACCTGGGACGCAAACCGGTCATTTTCAGCGCCGTCCTGCTGAACCTGTTGGCGATGCTGCTGTTTATCAATGCCGACAGCGTGGCGTGGTTGATCGGCGCGCGGGTGCTTCAGGGGTTCGCGACCGGGATGGCCACCGCCGTATTGAGCGCCGCGCTGCTGGACACCGATCGCCAGCAGGGGCCGCTGATCAACAGTGTCGCGCCGCTGCTTGGTATGGCGGTTGGCGCCGTGGGGTGCGGCTTGCTGGCCGAGTTTGCACCGCTGCCGCTGCAGCTCACTTATTGGGTGTTGTTCGCGCTGTTTGTGATGCAGGCGCTGTATGTCTGGCGCTTGCCGGAAAGCGTCAGTTCGCAACCGGGGGCATGGGCCTCGTTGCGTCCGACCCTGCATGTGCCGACCCAGGCTCGCTCGACCTTGTGGCGAGTGTTGCCGCTGAATATCGCGACCTGGGCACTCGGCGGTTTTTATGCCTCGCTCGGCCCTTCGTTGCTGCGCACGGCCACCGGTTCCACCTCGAACCTGATGGGGGGAGCGGCAGTCGCCGCATTGACGCTGACCGGCGCGCTGATGATCTTTACCCTGCGCAACCGGCCTGCTGCCAAAGGGCTATTGCTGGGCGGCACGTTACTGCCCATCGGCCTCGTGTTGCTGTTGCTGGGCGTGCACAGCGCCAGCCTGGCATTGTTTTTCCTCGGCACGCTGGTGGCCGGTTGCGGATTCGGCGCCGGTTTCCTCGGCGCGGTGCGCAGTCTGGTTCCGCTGGCGCAGCCCCATGAGCGGGCCGGGTTGATGTCGGCGTATTACGTGCTCAGTTACCTGGCGTTCTGCTTGCCGTCGTTGCTGGCGGGGAATCTGACGCGCACGTTTGGCCTGGTGGCGACCACCGATGGTTATGGTGCCGTGCTGATTGTCCTGTCGGTCGGTGCGTTGCTGGCGTTGATGCGGCCGCGACCTGCCGAAGTGTGCAGCGCGACCGGTCATCCATAAAAAAACGCGGCGCCGTTCAAGGCGCCGCGTTTTTGTGTGCAGCGATCAAATCTGTGCAAATCCGCCATCGACGAACAACTCGATCCCATTGATGAAGCTGCTGTCATCCGAGGCGAGGAACACCGCGGCTTTGCCCACTTCCGATGGCGTTCCAAGACGGCCAATCGGCACTTGGCTGGCGAGGTAATCCAGCAACCCCTGCTGCTGGTCTGCTGGCGCAAGTTCGGTCAGGCCGGGCGTGTGAATCGGGCCGGGGCTGATGACATTGACGCGAATCCTGCGGGCTTTCAAATCCAGCAACCAGGAGCGGGCAAAGTTGCGCACCGCCGCTTTGCTGGCGCTGTAGACGCTGAAGTTTTCCGTGCCTTTGGTGGCGGTCGTGGACGCGGTGAGAATCACCGAACCGCCGTCCTTGAGCAGCGGCAGTGATTTCTGCACGGTGAACAGCAGGCCTTTGACGTTGACGCCGAAAATCCGGTCGAAGTGTTCCTCGGTAATCGCGCCGAGGGGCAACATGTCGCCACCGCCCGCATTGGCAAAGACGATGTCCAGAGTACCGGCCTTGGTCCTGATCACGTCGAAGATGCGGTCCAGGTCGGCAAGGTTCGCGACGTCGCCCTGAATCCCGGTGACGTTGTGACCGATGCTGCTGACTGCCGCATCCAGCTCGGCCTGGCGGCGGCCGGTGATGAACACCGTGGCGCCTTGGTCGACGAACGCTTGAGCCGATGCCAGGCCGATGCCGGTGGTGCCGCCAGTGATCAGTGCAACCTTGCCTGTGAGTGTGTTGCTCATGAGGTGAATCTCCGCTGAGTCGTTAAGGAAGTTCCTGGCACTGTCGTGCGCCGTTGAACAAACTCTATGCCGGAAGATTCATCGGAAAAATCGCCTGAATCGGGTTTGTTTGTACATGGTTGTGGACAATACTCAAGGCTCGTCCCTTGAGATGTCTGTCATGAATCAACTGTTGGCCATGCGTGTTTTCTCCCGCGTCGTGCAGGCCGGTTCGTTTACCAGGGCCGCCGACTCGCTGAACATGCCAAAAACCTCGGTCAGCAAACTGGTGGCCGAGCTTGAAGAACACCTCGGTGCGCGGCTGTTACAGCGCACCACGCGCCGGCTGACGGTGACGGCGGATGGCATGGCTTACTACGAGCGCGCCTTGCAGTTGATGGTGGAGCTGGACGATCTGGACAACAGTTTCGCCAGTGCCCAGGGCCACCCGCGCGGCAGGATTCGCGTCGATGTCGGCGGCTCGGTGGCGACGATCCTGATCATCCCCGCATTGCCGGATTTCTATGCCCGATACCCGGACATCCAGGTCGAGTTGGGTGTCAGCGATCGGCCCGTGGACCTGATCAGCGAAAACGTCGATTGCGTGATTCGCGGCGGGCCATTGACCGAACTCTCCATGGCTGCGCGACCCCTGGGCCTGTCGTCATGGACCACTTGCGCCACCCCCGGCTATCTCGAACGTTTTGGCTTTCCGATGGACCCGCGAGACCTTGAGAAAAATCATCGCATCGTCAGTTATCACTCGGCGCGTACCGGGCGGGTAATGCCGGCGCGATTCGAGCGCAACGGTGAAAAGTTCGAGATTCGGGGGCAGGGAGCTTTCAGTGTCAACGAGAGCAATGCCCATCTGGCCTCAGGGCTGGCGGGTCTTGGGGTGATCCACACGTTCACTTACACCGTGCAACCGCACATCGAGCGTGGCGAGCTGGTGCCGATTCTTCAGGACTGGCGCCCGCCCCGGTATCCGTTTCACGTGTTGTATCCGCCGAACCGGCACCTGAGTAACCGGGTTCGGGTATTTATCGATTGGCTGGCGCAGCTGTTCGCCGGTTTGGGTTAGCCTTGGCACCGCCATTTCTTTCGACGGACCGCCCATGAAGATCATTCGCAGCCAATCCTTCACCGCTGACCGTGCCTGGGGAGCGCTGGACATCGCCAACATGAACGGCATCACCACGCGTCTGCACTGGACCGATCAGCCATACAAGTGGCATGTGAATGATGGCGAGGAGGTGTTCGTTGTGCTCGATGGCCAGGTGCAAATGCGCTATCGCGAAGCAGGCCAGGAGAAAGCGGTGATGTTGGCTGTCGGCGATATCTTTTACGCCTCGGTGGGCACCGAGCATGTGGCGCATCCGCAGGGGGTGGCGAGGATATTGGTGATCGAATCGGAAGGCAGCGTTTGATGCTATATCTACAAAATAGATAACAGTTAGAGATATTACCCGTTATATAGATATTCGATTTGGACCTACCCTGAACTCCACCTCAACAGAGGACAGGAGTTCGCTATGACATGCCCCAACGCCACCCCCGTTTACAAACCTTTCAGTCATTTGCAGCACCCGCGCGAGGTCATCCGCCAGTTCACCCCGAACTGGTTCGCCGCGACCATGGGCACGGGCGTTCTGGCGCTGGCCTTGGCCCAGTTGCCTGGCGCGACGCCGGGTCTGCATGCGATCGCCGAAGCCCTTTGGCTGTTCAATATCGGTCTGTTCATCTTGTTCACGGCGCTGTACGCGGCGCGCTGGGTGCTGTTCTTCGATGAGGCCCGGCGGATTTTCGGGCACTCCACGGTCTCGATGTTTTTCGGCACGATTCCCATGGGGTTGGCGACCATCATCAATGGCTTCCTGCTGTTTGGCCTGTCGCGCTGGGGCGAAGGTGTCGTCCATGTGGCCGCGCTGCTGTGGTGGCTGGACGTGGCGATGTCGCTGGCCTGCGGTGTGCTGATTCCCTACATGATGTTCACCCGCCAGGAGCACAGCATCGATCAGATGACTGCCGTTTGGCTGCTGCCAGTGGTGGCGGCGGAAGTGGCGGCCGCCAGTGGCGGGTTGCTGGCGCCGCATTTGGCCGAGGCCCATGGGCAACTGGTGGTGTTGGTGACGAGCTATGTGCTCTGGGCATTTTCCCTGCCGGTGGCGTTCAGCATTCTGACAATTCTCATGCTGCGCATGGCGCTGCACAAACTGCCTCACGAAAACATGGCCGCGTCGAGCTGGCTGGCGCTCGGCCCGATTGGCACCGGGGCACTGGGCATGTTGCTGCTGGGCGCCGACGCGCCGGCCATCTTCGCCGCCAACGGGCTTGCCGGCCTGGGTGAAATCGCGGCGGGGCTGGGGCTGGTAGCGGGGATCACGCTGTGGGGCTTCGGTTTGTGGTGGATGCTGATTGCGCTGCTGATCACCGGGCGTTACCTGCGCGCCGGGATCCCGTTCAACCTTGGCTGGTGGGGTTTCACCTTTCCGCTGGGCGTCTATTCTCTGGCAACGTTGAAACTGGGAAGCACGTTGAACCTGGCGTTTTTCAATGCCTTTGGCTGTGTGCTGGTGGCGTTGCTGGCGGTGATGTGGCTGATCGTTGCCAAACGCACGGTACAAGGCGCGTGGCGGGGGGAGTTGTTTGTCTCGCCGTGCATTGCAGGTTTAAACAAATAACCGGGTAATGTGTGGCCTGGATCGGCGTGCGGCATTCCAATCACAGTATCCACGCCACTCTCTAACAACATCAGGGCACACGGAAGATGAGTCACCCCTCACAGTTCACCTTGCTTCGCACCCGGCGCTTCCTGCCGTTTTTCGTGACCCAGTCCCTCGGGGCGTTCAACGACAACGTCTTCAAGCAATCGTTGATCCTCGCCATTCTGTACAAATTGACCATCGAGGGGGATCGCTCGATCTGGGTCAATTTGTGTGCGCTGTTGTTCATCTTGCCGTTCTTTCTGTTTTCGGCGTTGGCCGGGCAGTTTGGCGAAAAGTTCGCCAAGGATGCGCTGATCCGTCTGATCAAGCTCGGGGAAATCGCCATCATGGCGGTCGGCGCGGTGGGGTTTGTCTTCGATCACCTGTCGCTGATGCTGCTGGCGCTGTTCGCCATGGGCACGCACTCGGCGCTGTTCGGGCCGGTGAAATACTCGATCCTGCCCCAGGCCTTGCATGAAGAGGAGCTGGTGGGCGGCAACGGTCTGGTGGAAATGGGCACCTTCCTGGCCATCCTCGCCGGGACCATCGGCGCCGGGATCATGATGTCCTCCGCGCATTACGCGCCCATCGTGTCCACGGCGATCATCGGCATTGCCGTGCTCGGTTACCTGGCCAGTCGCAGCATTCCGCGGGCGGCGGCCTCATCGCCGGAAATGCGTCTGAACTGGAACATCTTCAGTCAATCCTGGGCCACCTTGAAACTGGGCCTGGGACAAACGCCGGCGGTGTCGCGCTCGATTGTCGGCAACTCATGGTTCTGGTTTGTCGGGGCGATTTACCTGACGCAAATCCCGGCGTACGCCAAGGAGTGGATGCACGGCGACGAAACCGTGGTGACGCTGATTCTTACCGTGTTCTCGGTGGGTATCGCACTCGGCTCGCTGCTCTGCGAAAGACTGTCCGGACGCAAAGTCGAGATCGGTCTGGTGCCGTTCGGCTCGTTTGGCCTGACGGTATTCGGATTGCTGCTGTGGTGGCATTCCGGTGGAATTCCCGAGAGTGTCGACGGCCATGGCTGGATCGAAATCCTTGGCTTTGGCCACACCTGGCTGGTATTGATCGACATTCTCGGTCTCGGGGTTTTCGGTGGTTTCTACATCGTGCCGCTGTACGCGCTGATCCAGTCGCGCACCCCGGAGAACGAGCGGGCGCGGGTGATTGCCGCCAACAATATTCTCAACGCGCTGTTCATGGTGGTCTCGGCGATTGTCTCGATCGTGCTGCTGAGCCTGGCCAAGCTGTCGATCCCGCACCTGTTCCTGGTGGTGTCGCTGCTGAACATCGGCGTCAACGCCTACATCTTCAAGATCGTCCCCGAGTTCAGCATGCGTTTCATGATCTGGCTGCTCAGCCATTCCATGTACCGCGTGGAGCATCGCAATCTGGAGCTGATTCCGGATGAAGGCGCGGCGTTGCTGGTGTGCAACCACGTGTCTTTTGTCGACGCGCTGCTGATTGGCGGCGCGGTGCGTCGGCCGATTCGCTTTGTGATGTATTACAAGATCTACAACCTGCCGGTGCTGAACTTTATCTTCCGCACGGCCGGGACGATTCCGATCGCGGGACGTCAGGAAGACATTCAGATTTACGAAAAGGCCTTCACGCGTATTGCTCAATATCTGAAGGACGGTGAGCTGGTGTGCATCTTCCCTGAAGGAAAATTGACCGCCGATGGCGAGATCAACGAGTTCAAGGGCGGGTTGACGCGGATTCTCGAAGAGACGCCGGTGCCAGTGATTCCATTGGCATTGCAGGGGTTGTGGGGGAGTTTCTTCAGTCGCGATCCCGACAAGGGCCTGTTCCGTCGGCTGTGGTCGCGGGTGACTCTGGTGGCGGGGCCGGCGGTGGCGGTAGAAGCGGCGGAGCCGGCGAAGCTGCAAGGGATGGTCGGAGAGTTGCGCGGCGCTGTCCGCTGATCCCTGTCGATGCGGGCCGCTACTTTCGCGAGCCCGTGCTGGCGGGAGTCAGCCCGCCATCGCCAAGCGGTTGCGTCCTTCGCGCTTGGCCACATAAAGCGCGCTGTCGGCCCGGCGCAACAGGCTCTCGGCCGATTCGCCGGGCAACAGGGTCGAACAGCCGAGACTGACGGTCAGCTCGATCAGGTTGCCATCAGCCGAAAAATCCTTGGCTTGCGCCGCGAGTCGCAGGCGCTCGCCGACCATGGCGGCGGCTTCCCGGCCGGTGTTGGACAGCAGAATCAAAAACTCCTCGCCACCAAAGCGGAACACCATGTCCACGTTGCGCAGCTGGCTTTTGATCGAGGCGGCGACTCCCTTGAGCACGTCATCGCCAGCGCTGTGGCCATGGGTGTCGTTGATTTGTTTGAAATGGTCGATGTCCAGCATCAACAGCGACAAGGGCTGCAGGTGCCGACGCGACATGTCGATTTCCCGTTGCAGCGTCTGGTCCATGGCAATGCGGTTGCCGGTGTCCGTCAGAGGGTCGCGCAAGGCGCTTTGGGTGGCGGCGCGGTAGAGCAGGGCGTTGCGCATCGGGTACAGCAATGCGGACAGCAGTGATTCAAGGTTGCCCAGTTCCTGCTCGCTGAAACGCTGATTGCGACGGAACACCAGTTCACCCAGCTGCTCGCCTTCGTGGCTGAGGGTGTAACTGATCGAGTGGTGGCCGCGCTGGCCGTATTCCAGGCGCAAGTCGCTGGCCTTGTGCTGGTAGCTCAAGGCGTCGAGCGGTACGAGACGCTGAATTTCACGGTAGAAGAGCCCAAGAATGCGTTGCGGCTCAAGACTGGTTTGCAGCTGCAAACTCAGTTGCTGGCGCAATTGCGCAAGGCTGACCGGCCTCTCCAGAAGAGGGGGCTGCTGACTAAAGCCCAGGCGTTGCAATTTGGCGCTATCGAAGTCAATTGCGTTGGTCTGGGAAGGTGATTTCATATGGCGTGCGCCCCTAAGCAGTAAGGCTGTCTTACAGGCTGGGTGAGAGCGGCTTTGGGCTGCGCGTCATACTGGTCCATCAGTCCCGTAGGACATTTGGCGCAAGTCTAATCTGCTTTGCTGAAGATTAGTAACCTATCGACTCGAAGGCCTGCCCGACTGCTTTCACTCACTCGGCGTGTCTGAGCAGATATAGAGCGAAAGTCATGCCATTCGGTTCATTTGAATAAAAGCTGTTGAAAATCAATGCCTTGAAAGTGTTTTTGGCTTTGTCTGGCCCGTTTCATGACATTTATTTGACTAAAAACAGCTGCAGTTGCGAGGCTTTTTAAGTGCCGTGACGGTAATTCGCCACGGCATAAAAGCGACGCACGGTGTTACTGCGCGTTGAATGCCTGGCCGTTGATGCCGGTGCTGTCCGGGCCCATCAGGTAGAGGTAGACCGGCATGATCTCCTCGGGCGTCGGGTTGTTCAGTGGATTTTCGCCGGGATAAGCCTGGGCGCGCATGCTGGTGCGGGTGGCGCCGGGGTTGATGCTGTTGGAACGCACCGGTGCGACGGTGTCGACTTCGTCGGCCAGGGTTTGCATCAAGCCTTCGGTGGCGAACTTGGAGACGCCATAAGCGCCCCAATACGCACGACCCTTGCGGCCGACGCTGCTGGAGGTGAACACCACCGAAGCGTCCTGCGACAGTTTGAGCAGCGGCAACAGGGTGCTGGTGAGCATGAACATCGCGTTGACGTTGACTTGCATGACACGCATGAAGTTCTCGCCGGAGAGCTGTTCGATCGGCGTGCGCGGACCAATGATCGAGGCGTTGTGCAGCAAGCCGTCGAGGTGGCCGAACTCGGTTTCGATCATCGCCGCCAACTCATCGTATTGATGGGGCAGGGCGGTTTCCAGGTTGAACGGGATCACCGCCGGTTGTGGATGACCGGCGGCCTCGATTTCGTCGTAGACCTGAGTCAGGTTGGCTTCGGTCTTGCCCAGCAACAGCACGGTGGCGCCGTGGGCGGCGTAGGTTTTCGCGGCGGCAGCGCCGATACCACGACCAGCGCCGGTGACCAGGATGACCCGGTCCTTGAGCAATTCAGGGCGGGCGGAATAATCAAACATAAAGAAACCTCAACAAATCAGAATACGCGCGACCGTTGCGCGGTCCTGTAGGAGCCGGCTTGCCGGCGATGGCGTTTCCAGCATCGCCATCGCCAGCAAGCTGGCTCCTACAAAGGCGGTTCAGCTCGGCGATTTCATCATCGCCATCGCCAGCAAGCCGGCTCCTACAAAGGCGGTTCAGCAGCTACAGAGGGCGCTATCCAAAACCTTGCGCAACTCCAGCGGATGATCGACCACCACATCCGCACCCCAATGCCGCGGGTTATCGTCCGGGTGAATGTAGCCAAAGGTCACGGCGGCGGTCTTGGTGCCGGCGTCACGACCGGATTCGATATCGCGCAGGTCATCACCGACAAACAGCACGCTGGCCGGATCGAGGTCGAGCATCTTGCATGCGAGGATCAACGGCTCCGGGTCCGGTTTGCTGTTCTTCACGTGATCCGGGCAAATCAACAGCGCCGAACGCTCGGCCAGCCCGAGCTGCTGCATGATCGGCTCGGCAAACCGCAGAGGCTTGTTGGTGACCACGCCCCAGATCAGGTTGGCTTTCTCGATGTCGGCCAGCAACTCGCCCATGCCGTCGAACAGCTTGCTGTGCACCGCGCAGCCCACGAGGTAACGCTCCAGGAACTCCAGGCGCAGCTCTTCAAAGCCTGGCGATTCCGGGTCCATGCTGAACGTCACCGCGACCATCGCCTTGGCGCCGCCGGAGATCTCGTCGCGGATGTGCTTGTCGTTCATCGGCGGCAAGCCGCGGTCGGCGCGCATAGCCTGACAGATCGCAATGAAGTCCGGCGCGGTGTCGAGCAGCGTGCCGTCCATGTCAAAAAGGACTGCTCTGATACGCATCGACTTATTCCTCGCGCAGGGTCTGGATCATGTAGTTGACGTCCACGTCGGCCGCCAGTTTGTAGTGCTTGGTCAGCGGGTTGTACGTCAAACCGATGATGTCCTTGACGGTCAGGCCCGCCATGCGGCTCCAGGCACCCAGCTCGGAAGGGCGGATGAATTTCTTGAAATCATGCGTGCCGCGAGGCAGCAGCTTCATGATGTATTCGGCGCCGACGATGGCGAACAGGTACGCCTTCGGGTTGCGGTTGATCGTGGAGAGGAACACCTGGCCGCCCGGCTTGACCATTTTGAAGCAGGCGCGGATCACTGAGGAGGGATCCGGTACGTGCTCAAGCATTTCCAGGCACGTGACCACGTCGAACTGTTCCGGCATTTCTTCAGCCAGGGCTTCGGCGGTGATCTGCCGGTATTCGACGTTCACGCCCGACTCAAGCTGGTGCAGTTGAGCGACGGCCAGCGGCGCTTCGCCCATGTCGATGCCCATCACGGTCGCACCGCGTTGCGCCATGGCTTCGCTGAGGATGCCGCCGCCGCAGCCGATGTCGAGGACTTTCTTGCCGGCCAGATTGACCCGTTCGTCAATCCAGTTGACCCGCAGCGGGTTGATGTCGTGCAGCGGTTTGAACTCGCTTTCGCGGTCCCACCAGCGATGGGCCAGGGCTTCGAATTTGGCGATTTCGGCGTAGTCGACGTTACTCATGGTTCATCCTCTAAAACTTGAAAAATCCTGTTGCCCCGGCGGTGAGTCCGGGGTGCTTACAATTCGGTGTGGCCGCTGATGCGCTGGCCCCAGGCCTTGGCGGTGGCGCACAGCTGTTCTTCATCCAGGCGGGTCAGGCGACGGTCGTCGAGCAATTGCTTGCCACCCACCCACAGGTGTTTCACGCAGTCGCGACCGGTGGCATATATAAGCTGCGAAACCGGGTCGTAGACCGGTTGTTGCGCCAGGCCCGAGAGGTCGAACGCGACGATGTCCGCCGCTTTGCCGACTTCCAGCGAGCCGACGTCGGCCTCGATGCCCATGGCGCGTGCGCCGTTCAGCGTGGCCATGCGCAGCGCGCGATGAGCGTCCAGCGCGGTGGCCGAACCAGCGACGGCTTTGGCCAGCAACGCGGCGGTGCGGGTTTCGCCGAGCAGGTCGAGGTCGTTGTTGCTGGCCGCGCCGTCGGTGCCGACAGCCACATTGACGCCCGCCTGCCACAAACGTTCTACCGGGCAGAAACCGCTGGCCAGCTTCAGGTTCGACTCCGGGCAATGAATCACATTGGTGTTGCTTTCTACCAGCATCACCAGGTCTTCATCGCTGATCTGCGTCATGTGAACGGCCTGGAAGCGCGGCCCCAGCAGGCCCAGGCGTGCCAGTCGGGCCAACGGCCGCTCGCCACGCTGCTCGACGGCTTGCTGTACTTCGAACGCAGTTTCGTGGACGTGCATGTGAATCGGCGCGTCCAGTTCTTCGGCGATCACCCGGATTTTCTCCAGGGTTTCGTCGCCCAAGGTGTAGGGCGCGTGGGGGCCGAAGGTGACTTTGATGCGCTCGTGGTGCTTGAGATCGTTGAACAGTTCGACGCCCTGACGAATGGCGTCATCCGCCGTGCCGGCGCCCGGGATCGGGAAATCGAGGATCGGAATCGCGATTTGCGCGCGTATGCCGCTGTTATGCACACGTTCGCTGGCAACCTTCGGGAAGAAATACATGTCAGAGAAGCAGGTAATGCCACCTTTTATCTGTTCGGCGATGGCAATGTCGGTGCCATCGCGTACAAAAGCTTCATCGACCCATTTGGCTTCGGCAGGCCAGATGTGGTTTTCCAGCCAGGTCATCAGCGGCAGGTCATCGGCCAGGCCGCGGAACAGCGTCATCGCCGCGTGCCCGTGAGCATTGATCAGGCCGGGGCTGAGCAGCATGCCCGGCAGTTCGCGGACTTCGGTTGCGTTAAGCTTCAGCGCGGCGGACCGCGGGCCGATAAACACAATGCGCCCGTCGCGGATGCCCAGGCCATGCTCTTTGAGGACAACGCCAGCGGGTTCGACGGGTACCAGCCAGGTCGGCAGCAATAACAGGTCGAGCGCAGCGGCAGTGTTCGGCATCGAGGGTCGGTTCCAGTGCTTTTGTAAAGGATGGCGAAGTATACCCGAGCGTCTTCGCGGGGGGATCGCTATAATCGGCGGCTTTTGTTCATGAGTGCGGGGTGAAGGATGCGCGATCGACTGTTGGCTGCGGAGAAGGTGAAGGCCATCGATTGGCGTGATGGCGCCCTGTACCTGCTGGATCAGCGTATTTTGCCGTTCGAGGAAACCTGGATTGCCTACACCAGTGCGGCTGGCGTGGCCGAGGCGATTCGCTCGATGGTGGTGCGCGGCGCGCCGGCGATTGGCATCAGTGCCGCCTATGCCATGGTGCTTTCAGCCCGTGCCCGAATTCTCGAGGGCGGTGACTGGCAGGCCGCGTGGGAAGAGGATTACGCGTTGCTGGCCGATTCCCGTCCAACGGCGGTGAACCTGTTCTGGGCGCTGAGTCGCATGCGTGACCGCCTTGATCGTATCAAGGGCGATGCCGATCCTCTCGCGGCGCTGGAGGCGGAAGCCATCGCCATTCATGAAAGTGATCGCGAAGCCAATCTGACCATGGCGCAACTGGGTGTGGACCTGATCCGCAAGCATCAGGGCAATGCGCAGGCGATCCTGACTCATTGCAATACCGGCGCGCTGGCCACTGGCGGTTTTGGTACGGCTTTGGGCGTCATTCGCGGGGCGTTCATTGAGGGCATGGTCGAGCGTGTTTATGCCGACGAAACCCGTCCCTGGCTGCAAGGTTCGCGACTGACGGCGTGGGAGCTGGCCAACGAGGGCATCCCCGTGACCCTCAATGCCGACTCCGCTGCGGCTCACATCATGAAGACCAAAGGCATCACCTGGGTCATCGTCGGTGCCGACCGGATCACCGCCAATGGCGACGTGGCCAACAAGATCGGCACTTATCAGCTGGCGGTCAACGCCATGCACCACGGCGTGCGCTTCATGGTGGTGGCGCCGAGTTCGACCATCGACATGAACCTGGCCAGCGGCGATGACATTCCGATTGAAGAGCGTGACGGGCGCGAGTTGCTGGAGGTCGGCGGCAAGCGGGTCGGGGCGGATGTCGATGCGTTCAATCCGGTGTTCGACGTCACCCCGGCAGATTTGATTGACGCGATCGTCACGGAAAAAGGCATCGTCGAACGCCCGGACACCGCGAAAATGGCGCAGTTGATGTGCCGCAAGCGGTTGCATTGATTGGCCGTGGCGTTCGAAAGGACGCCATCGCCAGCAGGCTGGCTCCCACAGGGTTTGTGATCGACACGGATCAAATGTGGGAGCCAGCCTGCTGGCGATTAGGGTCTGAAAGTCAATAAACATCTGTAATTCAGCCCCAAATTCTGCATTCGCAGCAGCTCTAAGCCCCTCTCGTCCCCTTCAAGCCTGCCATCAGTCAACTAACTACACTCCATGCGCATCTGGGGGATAGGTGCGTGGCGGCTCTTGTGATAACATCCGGCGTTTTCCGAGGCAGTCCCACGGGGTTGTCTTTACTGCGCAAATCCATGGCATAACTCGTTGATTTGTCGTAAGTCGGTGCATGGCACTCAGCCTGCAGCGGCGAGCTTCGTTCGTCCCATATGGATGTGACGAGGTTTCACCAGAAAAAGGAATCGAGCTTCTCATGGGCGAACTGGCCAAAGAAATCCTCCCGGTCAATATCGAAGACGAGCTGAAGCAGTCCTACCTCGACTACGCAATGAGCGTAATTGTCGGGCGGGCACTGCCGGATGCGCGCGATGGCTTGAAGCCCGTGCACCGGCGCGTGCTGTTCGCGATGAGCGAGCTGGGCAACGACTTCAACAAGCCGTACAAGAAATCTGCCCGTGTTGTCGGTGACGTGATCGGTAAGTATCACCCGCACGGTGATACCGCGGTGTACGACACCATCGTTCGGATGGCGCAGCCATTCTCGCTGCGCTACCTGCTGGTAGACGGTCAGGGCAACTTCGGTTCGGTGGACGGCGACAACGCCGCGGCCATGCGATACACCGAAGTGCGCATGACCAAGCTGGCGCACGAGCTGCTGGCTGACCTGCATAAAGAAACCGTGGACTGGGTGCCGAACTACGACGGCACCGAAATGATCCCGGCGGTCATGCCGACCCGTATTCCCAACCTGCTGGTCAACGGCTCCAGCGGTATCGCCGTGGGCATGGCGACCAACATCCCGCCGCACAACCTCGGTGAAGTCATCGACGGTTGCCTGGCGCTCATCGACAACCCTGAGTTGACCATCGATGAGCTGATGCAATACATCCCCGGTCCGGACTTCCCGACCGCCGCGATCATCAACGGTCGCGCCGGCATCATCGAAGCCTACCGCACCGGTCGCGGCCGCATTTACATGCGCGCCCGCTCGATCATCGAAGACATCGACAAGGTCGGTGGCCGTCAGCAGATCGTCATCACCGAACTCCCTTACCAGCTGAACAAGGCCCGTCTGATCGAGAAGATCGCCGAGCTGGTTAAAGAGAAGAAGCTCGAAGGCATCACCGAACTGCGCGACGAGTCCGACAAGGACGGCATGCGCGTTGTGATCGAGCTGCGTCGCGGCGAAGTGCCTGAGGTGATCCTCAACAACCTCTACGCCCAGACCCAGCTGCAAGCGGTATTCGGTATCAACATCGTTGCGCTGATCGACGGCCGTCCGCGGATCCTGAACCTCAAGGACCTGCTGGAAGCCTTCGTTCGTCACCGTCGCGAAGTCGTTACCCGTCGCACCGTGTTCGAGCTGCGTAAGGCGCGCGAACGTGGCCACATTCTCGAAGGCCAGGCGGTTGCCCTGTCGAACATCGACCCGGTCATCGCGTTGATCAAGGCCTCGCCAACGCCGTCGGAAGCCAAGGAAGCGCTGATCAGCACGCCTTGGGAATCCTCCGCCGTGGTGGCGATGGTTGAGCGTGCCGGTGCCGACTCTTGCCGTCCAGAGACCCTGGATCCGCAATACGGTCTGCGTGAAGGCAAGTACTTCCTTTCGCCGGAACAGGCGCAAGCCATTCTGGAACTGCGTCTGCACCGCCTGACCGGTCTGGAACACGAAAAACTGCTGGCCGAGTATCAAGAGATCCTCAACCAGATCGGCGAGCTGATCCGCATCCTCAACAGCGCCACGCGCCTGATGGAAGTGATCCGCGAAGAGCTGGAAGTGATCCGCGCCGAATACGGCGACGTGCGCCGCACCGAAATTCTCGATGCCCGTCTCGACCTGACCCTGGGTGACATGATCCCGGAAGAAGATCGCGTCGTGACCATTTCCCACGGTGGCTACGCCAAGACCCAGCCATTGGCTGCGTACCAGGCCCAGCGTCGTGGCGGTAAAGGCAAATCGGCGACTGGCGTCAAGGATGAGGACTACATCGCTCACCTGCTGGTCGCCAACAGCCACACCACGCTGCTGCTGTTCTCCAGCAAGGGCAAGGTGTACTGGCTGAAAACCTATGAAATCCCGGAAGCGTCCCGCGCTGCCCGTGGTCGTCCGCTGGTCAACCTGCTGCCGCTGGACAGTGATGAATACATCACCACTATGCTGCCGGTCGAGGAATACACCGAAGGTCACTTCATCTTCATGGCGACTGCCAAAGGCACTGTGAAGAAGACCCCGCTGGAATCCTTCAGCCGTCAACGCAGCGTCGGTCTGATCGCGCTGGAGCTGGACGAAGGTGACGTACTGATCTCTGCCGCCATTACAGATGGCGAGCGCGAAGTCATGCTGTTCTCCGACGGCGGCAAGGTCACTCGCTTCAAGGAAACTGACGTTCGTGCCATGGGCCGTACCGCTCGCGGTGTCCGCGGCATGCGTCTGCCGGAAGGCCAGAAGCTGATTTCCATGCTGATCCCGGAAGAAGGCAGCCAGATCCTCACCGCTTCGGCGCGTGGTTTCGGCAAGCGTACGGCGATCACCGAGTTCCCTGAGTACAAGCGTGGCGGCCAGGGCGTTATCGCCATGGTCAGCAACGACCGTAACGGCCGTCTGGTCGGCGCGGTTCAGGTGCTCGACGGCGAGGAAATCATGCTGATTTCCGACCAGGGCACGTTGGTTCGTACCCGTGTCGACGAAGTCTCCAGCCTGGGTCGTAACACCCAGGGCGTGACCCTGATCAAGCTGGCCAGCGATGAAACGCTGGTCGGTCTGGAGCGGGTGCAGGAACCGTCGGAAGTCGAAGGCGAAGAGCTGGAAGGCGAAGAGGGTGCGGTGTTCGACGGCGAAGTCGTGATCGACGACGTTGTTGAAGACCAGCAACTCGATGCTGCCGCTGACGAAGAACCGCAAGAGTAAGCGGACAAACAGGGGGCGGATGAAAATTCGCCCCCTTGTTGTTTGTCCGAACGGAAAATTTCGATATCCAGGGACATCCCATGTGGGAGCGAGCCTGCTCGCGATGCAGGCGCCGCGGTACCTCTGAAGCACCGCGGTGATGCATTCGCGAGCAGGCTCGCTCCCACAGGTTTTCTGCTTCGGCAGGGACCCTGTGTCGATTGATGTTGTGATTTATTGCGTGATTACCACCAAATCAGAGCGAGATTGGATGTGAGCAAGAGAGCCTATAACTTCTGTGCCGGTCCTGCGGCACTTCCCGAAGCTGTCCTGCAGCGCGCCCAGGGTGAACTCCTTGATTGGCACGGCAAGGGTCTGTCGGTCATGGAAATGAGCCATCGCAGTGATGAGTTCGTGTCCATCGCTAACAAGGCCGAGCAGGATCTGCGTGATCTGCTGAATATCCCCTCGAACTATAAAGTGCTGTTCCTGCAAGGTGGCGCCAGCCAGCAGTTTGCTCAGATCCCTCTGAACCTGCTGCCGGAAAGCGGCACTGCCGACTATATCGACACCGGTATCTGGTCGCAGAAAGCCATCGAAGAAGCGTCGCGCTACGGCCACGTCAACGTTGCCGCCACCGCCAAGCCTTACGACTATTTCGCGATTCCCGGCCAGAACGAATGGAAGCTGTCGAAAGACGCGGCCTACGTTCACTACGCGCCGAACGAAACCATTGGTGGTCTGGAATTCAACTGGGTCCCGGAAACCGGTGACGTTCCGCTGGTCGCCGACATGTCTTCGGACATCTTGTCGCGCCCGATTGATGTTTCGCGTTTCGGCATGATCTACGCCGGCGCCCAGAAAAACATCGGCCCGAGCGGCATCGTCGTCAACATCGTTCGCGAAGACCTGCTGGGTCACGCCCGTTCCCTGTGCCCGACCATGCTCAACTACAAGGTCGCGGCCGATAACGGCTCGATGTACAACACCCCGCCAACATTGGCCTGGTACCTGTCTGGCCTGGTGTTCGAGTGGCTGAAAGAGCAGGGCGGCGTCGAAGCCATCGGCAAGCTCAACGAAGTGAAACAGCGCACGCTGTACGACTTCATTGATGCCAGCGGCCTGTACAGCAACCCGATCAACAAGTCCGATCGTTCGTGGATGAACGTGCCGTTCCGCCTGGCTGACGATCGTCTGGACAAGCCATTCCTGGCTGGTGCCGACGAGCGTGGCCTGCTGAACCTCAAGGGTCACCGATCCGTGGGCGGCATGCGCGCCTCCATCTATAACGCCGTCGATATCGTTGCGGTCAACGCACTGGTTTCGTACATGGCAGAGTTCGAGAAGGAACACGGCTAATGTCTGAGCAAGAACTCAAGGCACTGCGCCTGCGCATTGATGCCCTGGACGAAAAAGTCCTGGAGCTGATCAGTGAGCGCGCACGCTGCGCCCAGGAAGTTGCGCGAGTAAAGATGGCCTCGCTGGCCGAAGGCGAAGTGCCGGTGTTCTATCGTCCTGAGCGTGAAGCTCAGGTGCTCAAGCGTGTGATGGAGCGCAATCAGGGCCCGCTGGGCAACGAAGAAATGGCGCGGTTGTTCCGCGAAATCATGTCTTCGTGCCTGGCCCTCGAGCAGCCGCTGAAAGTGGCTTACCTCGGTCCTGAAGGCACCTTCACTCAAGCGGCGGCCATGAAGCACTTCGGCCACGCGGTGATCAGCAAGCCGATGGCGGCCATCGACGAAGTGTTCCGCGAAGTGGCGGCCGGTGCGGTGAACTTTGGCGTGGTCCCGGTGGAAAACTCCACCGAGGGCGCGGTCAACCACACGCTCGACAGCTTCCTCGAACACGACATGGTCATCTGTGGCGAAGTCGAGTTGCGGATTCACCACCATCTGTTGGTCGGTGAAAACACCAAGACCGACAGCATCAGCCGCATCTATTCCCACGCCCAGTCGCTGGCGCAGTGCCGCAAGTGGCTGGATGCACACTACCCGAACGTCGAGCGCGTCGCGGTTTCCAGCAACGCCGAAGCGGCGAAGCGGGTCAAGGGTGAGTGGAACTCGGCGGCGATTGCCGGCGACATGGCCGCAGGCTTGTACGGGCTGACCCGTCTGGCCGAGAAAATCGAGGATCGCCCGGACAACTCCACGCGATTCCTGATGATCGGCAGCCAGGAAGTGCCGCCAACCGGCGACGACAAGACGTCGATCATCGTCTCCATGAGCAACAAGCCGGGCGCGCTTCACGAGTTGCTGGTGCCGTTCCACGACAATGGCATCGACCTGACACGCATCGAGACACGTCCTTCGCGTAGCGGTAAATGGACCTATGTGTTCTTCATCGACTTCGTCGGCCATCACCGCGATCCGCTGGTAAAAGGTGTGCTGGAAAAGATCAGTCAGGAAGCAGTGGCACTTAAAGTGTTGGGTTCCTACCCGAAAGCCGTTCTCTAAGGGGTAGCAAATGAGTGGCAACTTCCTCGCTCTGGCACAGCCGGGCGTGCAACAACTGTCGCCTTACGTTCCGGGCAAGCCCGTGGGCGAACTGGCGCGCGAGCTGGACATCGATCCGGCCAGCATCGTCAAACTGGCGAGCAACGAAAACCCGTTGGGCGCCAGTCCAAAGGCTTTGGCGGCCATTCGCGAAGAATTGGCCGAGCTGACCCGTTATCCGGATGGCAACGGTTTTGCGCTCAAGACCCTGCTGGCCGATCAGTGCCGCGTCGAACTGAATCAGGTGACGCTGGGCAACGGTTCCAACGACATCCTGGAACTGGTCGCGCGTGCCTATCTGGCGCCGGGCCTGAATGCGGTGTTCAGTGAGCATGCGTTCGCGGTCTATCCGATCGTCACCCAGGCCGTCGGTGCGACGGCCAAAGTGATCCCGGCCAAAGACTGGGGCCATGATCTGTCGGCCATGCTGGCCGCGATCGATGCCGATACCCGTGTGGTCTTCATCGCCAACCCGAACAACCCGACCGGAACCTGGTTTGGCGCCGAAGCGCTGGACGAGTTCCTGCAGGATGTGCCGGAGCACGTGCTGGTGGTGCTGGACGAGGCCTACATCGAATACGCCGAAGGCAGCGACTTGCCGGATGGCCTGGATTTCCTGGCGGCGTACCCGAACCTGCTGGTTTCGCGCACCTTCTCCAAGGCCTACGGCCTGGCCGCGTTGCGCGTTGGTTACGGCTTGTCCACGGCGGTGGTTGCCGACGTGCTGAACCGTGTGCGTCAGCCATTCAACGTCAACAGCCTGGCCCTGGCCGCTGCGTGCGCTGCGCTGCAGGACGCCGAGTACCTGGCTGAAAGTCGCCGCCTGAACGAAGCCGGCATGCTGCAGCTGGAAGCGGGTTTCCGCGAACTGGGGCTGAGCTGGATCCCGTCCAAGGGCAACTTCATCTGCGTCGATCTCGGCCGTGTTGCCTTGCCGGTCTTCCAGGGTTTGCTGCGCGAAGGCGTGATCGTGCGTCCGGTGGCCAACTATGGCATGCCGAACCACTTGCGCATCACCATCGGCCTGCCGGCGGAAAACAGCCGCTTCCTTGAGGCGCTGACCAAGGTTCTGGCTCGTGGTTGATGTCACTGCTCTGCAATCTGCTGAACCTATGATCGGTCGCCTGGTGGTGGTCGGTCTGGGGTTGATCGGCGGTTCGTTTGCCAAGGGGCTACGTGAAAGCGGCCTGTGCCGCGAAGTGGTGGGCGTCGATCTCGATCCGCAGTCGCGCAAGCTCGCGGTCGAGTTGGGCGTGGTGGATCGCTGCGAAGAAGACCTGGCCGTTGCCTGCCAGGGCGCCGACGTGATTCAACTCGCGGTGCCGATCCTGGCCATGGAAAAGATGCTCGGCCGGTTGGCCGGCATGGACCTTGGGCAAGCGATTCTGACGGATGTCGGCAGTGCCAAGGGCAACGTCGTGCGCGCCGCGACCGAGGCGTTTGGCGGCATGCCGGCGCGTTTCGTGCCGGGCCATCCGATTGCCGGTTCCGAGCAGAGCGGGGTGGAAGCCTCGAATGCCGAACTGTTTCGTCGCCATAAAGTGATTCTGACGCCGCTGGACCAAACCGATCCGGCGGCGCTGGCCGTGGTCGACCGGTTGTGGCGTGAGCTGGGCGCCGATGTCGAGCACATGCAGGTCGAGCGTCACGACGAAGTGTTGGCGGCGACCAGCCATTTGCCGCACTTGCTGGCGTTCGGTTTGGTCGATTCGTTGGCCAAGCGCAATGAAAACCTTGAGATCTTCCGTTACGCTGCCGGCGGTTTCCGTGATTTCACAAGAATCGCGGGAAGTGACCCGGTCATGTGGCACGACATCTTCCTCGCCAACCGCGAAGCTGTCCTGCGCACGCTTGATACATTTCGCAGCGACCTCGACGCCTTGCGCGACGCGGTCGATGCAGGGGATGGGCACCAATTGTTGGGCGTGTTCACGCGCGCCCGGGTTGCCCGCGAACATTTCAGTAAAATCCTGGCTCGCCGGGCTTATGTGGACGCTATGAACTCCAACGACCTGATTTTCCTGGGACAACCTGGTGGCCGCCTGACTGGGCGGATTCGTGTACCGGGCGATAAATCGATTTCCCACCGTTCGATCATGCTCGGCTCCCTGGCCGAAGGCGTCACCGAAGTTGAAGGCTTCCTCGAGGGCGAAGACGCTCTGGCGACCTTGCAGGCCTTCCGCGACATGGGTGTCGTGATCGAAGGTCCGCACCACGGTCGCGTGACCATCCACGGCGTCGGCCTGCATGGCCTGAAGCCTGCGCCGGGCCCGATCTATCTGGGCAACTCCGGCACTTCGATGCGTCTGCTGTCCGGCCTGCTGGCCGCGCAGAACTTCGACAGCACCTTGACCGGTGATGCCTCGCTGTCCAAGCGTCCGATGAATCGCGTGGCCAATCCGCTGCGTGAAATGGGCGCCGTGATCGAGACCGCCGCTGAAGGTCGTCCACCGATGATCATTCGTGGCGGTAACAAGCTCAAAGGCCTGACTTACACCATGCCGATGGCCAGTGCCCAGGTTAAATCCTGCCTGCTGTTGGCCGGCCTGTACGCTGATGGCAAAACCACCGTCACCGAGCCTGCACCGACGCGCGACCACACCGAGCGCATGCTGCGCGGCTTCGGCTACCCGGTCAGCGTCAATGGCGCTACGGCGTCGGTCGAATCCGGGCACAAGCTGACCGCGACCCACATTGAAGTGCCGGGCGATATTTCGTCGTCGGCGTTCTTCCTGGTGGCGGCGTCCATTGCCGAAGGTTCCGAACTGGTGCTCGAGCATGTCGGCATCAACCCGACCCGTACCGGCGTGATCGACATTCTGCGTCTGATGGGCGCTGACATCACCCTGGAAAACCAGCGTGAAGTCGGCGGCGAACCCGTAGCGGACCTGCGCGTGCGTGCAGCTAAACTCAAAGGTATCGAGATTCCCGAAGCGCTGGTTCCATTGGCCATCGACGAATTCCCTGTGCTGTTCGTGGCGGCGGCCTGTGCCGAAGGGCGCACCATCCTGCGTGGCGCCGAAGAATTGCGCGTCAAGGAATCGGACCGGATCCAGGTCATGGCCGATGGCTTGCTGGCACTGGGCGTCAAATGCGAACCGACCCCGGACGGCATCATCATCGACGGCGGCCTGATCGGCGGCGGCGAAGTGCATGGTCACGGCGATCACCGGATTGCCATGGCTTTCAGCGTGGCATCGCTGCGTGCCACTGCGCCTATTCGCATCCATGACTGTGCCAACGTCGCAACGTCGTTCCCGAACTTCCTGGCGCTGTGCGCGCAGGTCGGTATCCGTGTTGCACAAGAGGCTCAGTCGTGAAAAACATCGCACCGGTCATCACCATCGATGGGCCAAGCGGCTCCGGCAAGGGCACGGTAGCTGGCATCCTGGCCAAGCGTCTGGGCTGGAACCTGCTGGATTCCGGTGCGCTTTATCGGTTGCTGGCCTTCGCTGCGCACAATCACGGTGTCGACCTCACCAATGAAGAATTGCTGAAAAAACTTGCCGCTCATCTGGATGTGCAGTTCATCGCGGCGACCGACGGTCAGTTGCAGCGCATCATTCTCGAGGGTGATGAAGTCAGCGATGTGATTCGCACCGAAAGCATCGGCTCCGGCGCCTCGCAGGTCGCGGCGTTGCCCGCAGTGCGCGAGGCGCTGCTGCAGCGCCAGCGTGCATTCCAGGAGGCGCCGGGCCTGGTGGCCGATGGTCGCGACATGGGTACGGTGGTTTTTCCGGATGCACCGTTGAAGATTTTCCTCACCGCCAGTGCCGAGGAGCGTGCGCGCCGTCGATACTTGCAGTTGAAGGGCAAAGTCGATGGTGTTAGTCTGTCGAGTCTGCTAGATGAGATACGTGCACGCGATGAGCGTGACACCCAGCGAGCGGTAGCCCCGCTCAAACCGGCGGCTGACGCCATACAGCTGGATTCCACGGAATTATCCATCGACCAGGTGCTGGAACGCATCATGAGCGAGATCGCCATTCGCGATATCGCCGGGTGACCAAGAAGGCCGCAGGGGACCAGTCATAGTCCTGTGGCGCTTCTTTTAAATGAAACTAACCCACACCGTCTGGGGTGTGGAGATGGGCGTATTCTTCGCCCTCATCAACAGGAATTAAAATGAGCGAAAGCTTTGCGGAACTCTTTGAAGAAAGCCTAAAAACCCTGAACCTTCAGGCAGGCTCCATCATCACCGGTGTTATCGTTGATATCGATTACCAAGCTCGCTGGGTAACCGTTCACGCTGGCCTGAAGTCTGAAGCACTCATCCCGCTTGAGCAGTTCTACAACGACGCTGGCGACCTGACTATCAACGTCGGTGACGAAGTTCACGTTGCGCTGGACTCGGTTGAAGACGGCTTTGGTGAAACCAAGCTGTCCCGTGAAAAAGCCAAGCGCGCTGAATGCTGGATTGTTCTGGAAGCTGCCTTCGCAGCCGAGGAAGTGGTCAAGGGCGTTATCAACGGTAAGGTTAAAGGCGGCTTCACTGTCGACGTTAACGGCATCCGTGCGTTCCTGCCAGGTTCCCTGGTTGACGTCCGTCCTGTGCGCGATACCACGCACCTGGAAGGCAAAGAGCTGGAATTCAAGGTCATCAAACTCGACCAGAAACGCAACAACGTTGTCGTTTCCCGTCGCAGCGTCCTCGAAGCCGAGAACTCCGCCGAGCGTGAAGCTCTGCTGGAATCCCTGCAGGAAGGTCAGCAAGTCAAAGGTATCGTCAAGAACCTCACCGATTACGGCGCATTCGTCGATCTGGGTGGCGTGGACGGCCTGCTGCACATCACCGACATGGCTTGGAAGCGCATCAAGCATCCTTCCGAGATCGTCAACGTTGGTGACGAAATCGACGTTAAGGTTCTGAAATACGATCGCGAACGCAACCGTGTTTCCCTGGGCCTGAAGCAACTGGGCGAAGATCCATGGGTTGCTATCAAAGCCCGTTACCCAGAAAGCACTCGCGTTACCGCTCGTGTAACCAACCTGACCGACTACGGCTGCTTCGCTGAGCTGGAAGAAGGCGTTGAAGGTCTGGTACACGTTTCCGAAATGGACTGGACCAACAAGAACATCCACCCTTCGAAAGTCGTACAAGTCGGCGACGAAGTGGAAGTTATGGTTCTGGACATCGACGAAGAGCGTCGTCGTATCTCCCTCGGCATCAAGCAGTGCAAATCTAACCCATGGGAAGATTTCTCTGGCCAGTTCAACAAGGGCGATAAAATCTCCGGCACCATCAAGTCGATCACCGATTTCGGTATCTTCATTGGTCTGGACGGCGGCATCGACGGTCTGGTTCACCTGTCCGACATCTCCTGGAACGAAGTGGGCGAAGAAGCCGTTCGCCGCTTCAAGAAGGGCGACGAGCTGGACACCGTTATCCTGTCGGTTGACCCAGAGCGCGAGCGTATCTCCCTGGGTATCAAGCAACTGGAAAGCGATCCGTTCTCCGAGTACGTTCAAGAGAACGACAAAGGCGCAATCGTTAAAGGCATCGTGAAAGAAGTTGACGCTAAAGGCGCCATCATCACTCTGGCCGACGATATCGAAGCGACTCTGAAAGCCTCCGAAATCAGCCGTGACCGCGTTGAAGACGCGCGCAACGTTCTGAAAGAAGGCCAGGAAGTAGAAGCCAAGATCATCAGCGTTGATCGTAAGAGCCGCGTAATTCAGCTGTCGATCAAATCGAAAGACGATGCTGAAGAGAAAGAAGCCATCCAGAGCCTGAAAACTGCTCCGGAAGGTGAAGCTGCTGCTGACACCACCATGGCGGCACTGCTGCGCCAGGCAATGGCCAAACAGAACTAAGTTCTGCTTGATCATTAAAAAGGGCGACTTCGGTCGCCCTTTTTTGTGCCTGCGATTTGGTGCGGGCAGTAACCATATCGCACGACATTGTTCGCCCGTGAAACCAATAGCCCCCAAAAGCTGTCTCTTTCTTTAATCGGATCAATCGTTTATTTACAGCTAGTCTTTAGTCAGAAGCGAACGACAGTCGGGCAGGGCGCCCGGCATAAGGAAATGAATGAACAAGCTCGTTGTCGCACTAGCCGTTCTGACATTGGCGGGTTGTACCACTAATGCGAAGACTCACGCCTCACGTGGGGTTAGTGGTATCGAGATCGATTGTTCGGGGTTGGGGTCGGGG
>NZ_JAGYFZ010000003.1:0-125040 GCF_019946675.1 Pseudomonas sp. BF-B-15 | reverse complement strand
GTCGACTGACTCGACGCCTTCGCGGGCAAACCTCGCTCCTACAGGGATTCGTGTCAGCTCACGATCTCTAGCATCGGCTGCTGACTGCTGCCAAAACTCAAATACTCAATCAGCTCCGTCAACGGCAACGGCTTGCTGATCAAATACCCTTGCACCTGATCGCAACCAAACCCGCGCAACAGATCCAGCTGCTCCGGCGTTTCCACGCCCTCGGCGACCACTTCAAGATTGAGGTTGTGCGCGAGGTTGATCATCGCGTGCACCAGTTTGCGATTCTCTTCACGCCCTTCCATCCCGCCGACAAAGCTCTTGTCGACCTTCAACAAGGCAATCGGCAGGCTGTTGAGGTGCACGAAAGACGAAAACCCGGTGCCAAAGTCGTCGAGCGAGAAGCGCACGCCCAGGCGCCCGAGGGCATCCATGGTCTGCTTCACCAGATCGCTGCGGCGCATGACCGCCGTTTCGGTCAGTTCGAATTCCAGCCACTGCGCTTCGACGCCACGTTCGGCAATCAGCCGGCTCAGGGTCGAAAGCAACTGGCTGTCCTGAAACTGGCGGAACGACAGGTTGATCGCCATGTGCAGCGCCGGCAGACCGAGCTCGCGCAACGCCTGCATGTCGCGCAACGCGCGGGAAATCACCCAGTAACCGAGTGGCACGATCAAGCCGCTTTGCTCGGCAAGTGGCACGAACTCGCTCGGCGGCAACAACCCACGCTCGGCATGGCGCCAGCGCACCAGGGCTTCGAGGCCGACGATCTGCCCGTCTTCAAGGTTCAGGCGTGGCTGGTAATGCAGTTCCAGCTCATCGCGACGCAACGCCCGGCGCAGCTCGCTTTCGAGGTCAGCCATGCTGCGGGCATTGCGGTTGATGCGTTCGTTGAAGATGTGAAAGGTGCAGCCTTGAGTGCTCTTGGCCTGCTGCATGGCGATGTGCGCGTGCCACATCAACGGATCGGCGCCGGCCTGGGCGCGAGCGTGGGCGATGCCCAGGCTGGAACCGATCAACAGGCTTTCGCCGTCGACCCAATAGGGCTCGGCCAACGCTTCGGTGATGCGTTCGGCCATCCATTCGGCGCGTTGCGGTGCGCGGCGGGTGTCGATCAGCAGGGCGAACTCATCGCTGCCCAGCCGCGCCAGTTGATCGCCGGCCTCGAGCTGGCTTTTCAGGCGCGCGACCACTTGCAGGATCAAGCGGTCGCCGGCCTGGTGGCCAAGGGCGTCGTTGGCATGGCGGAAGTTGTCGAGGTCAAGGTGCCCGAGGGCCAGGCCACGGCCGTCGTTTTCCGCCAGCCGCGCGGCCAGCAAGGTCTGGAAGCCCTGGCGGTTGGCGATGCCAGTCAGCGGGTCTTGCTCGGCCAGGCGTTGCAGAGTGTTTTCCAGCACGCCGCGCTCGCGCACATGGCGCAGGCAACGGCGCAACATGCCAGGGTCGAGATGATCGCGCACCAGCCAGTCGCTCACGCCATCGGGCGGCAACAGCGGCTCTTGTTCGAGCAACAACACCGTTGGCAAACTGCAACGGCCGGGCGCCGGCTGAAGGGCCGGGATCGTCAACAACACCGCGCTGCGGTTGTCATCAAACAGAGCGCTGACCGACTCCCAGCTCGGAGCGCTGATGAGCACGGCCGAGCTCCCCATCGGAGCCAGACACTCGCGCAACAACGCTGCCCACGCTGGCTCTTCGGCCAATAGCAGCAAACGCAAGGGTTCGACAGGCGTAGACAAGCTAGCTCCCTAGACTCTGCAATGATGTAGGCGGCGGGCATTATGCCGTGCCGATAACCAATGACCAACGACATCAGTTATCAAACGAGGCCTTTGTATCCGGAATTACGAACATTAGTCGCAAATTCGTTGCGCATCCTGCGTGAAAGTAACAAAACCGGCAAATATAGATAGCGTGTTGCGTCACAAGTCGGAGAGAGCAGCACAATTCGCTGAGCCTGTTAAAATGCCGGCCCATTTCGTACTGACTCCTGAATTTACGTATGTCCCGACTCAATCCCCGGCAGCAAGAAGCCGTGAGCTACGTCGGCGGCCCTCTTTTGGTGCTCGCCGGTGCAGGCTCCGGCAAGACCAGTGTGATCACGCGCAAAATCGCGCACTTGATCCAGAACTGCGGCATCCGCGCCCAGTACATCGTCGCCATGACCTTTACCAACAAGGCCGCGCGCGAGATGAAGGAACGGGTCGGCACCCTGCTCAAGGGCGGCGAAGGCCGTGGCCTGACGGTGTGCACCTTCCACAACCTGGGCCTCAACATCATCCGCAAGGAACACGTGCGGCTGGGCTACAAACCGGGCTTCTCGATCTTCGACGAGACCGACGTCAAAGCCCTGATGACCGACATCATGCAGAAGGAATACGCGGGCGACGACGGCGTCGACGAGATCAAGAACATGATCGGCTCGTGGAAAAACGACCTGATCCTGCCCGCCGAAGCCCTGGAAAACTCGCGCAACCCCAAGGAACAGACCGCCGCCATCGTCTACACCCACTACCAGCGCACGCTCAAGGCGTTCAACGCGGTGGACTTCGACGACCTGATCCTGCTGCCGGTGAAACTGTTCCAGGAACACGCCGACATCCTCGAAAAGTGGCAGAACAAAGTCCGCTACCTGCTGGTGGACGAATACCAGGACACCAACGCCAGCCAGTATTTGCTGGTGAAGTTGCTGATCGGCACGCGCAATCAGTTCACCGTGGTGGGCGATGACGATCAGTCGATCTACGCCTGGCGCGGCGCCCGCCCGGAAAACCTGATGCTGCTCAAGGACGACTACCCGTCCCTGAAAGTGGTCATGCTGGAGCAGAACTATCGCTCCACCAGCCGCATCCTGCGCTGCGCCAACGTGCTGATCTCGAACAACCCGCACGAGTTCGAAAAGCAGCTGTGGAGCGAGATGGGTCACGGCGACGAGATCCGCGTGATCCGCTGCCGCAACGAAGACGCCGAAGCCGAGCGCGTGGCGGTCGAGCTGCTGACCCTGCACTTGCGCACCGACCGGCCGTACAGCGATTTCGCGATCCTGTATCGCGGTAACTATCAGGCCAAGCTGATCGAGCTGAAGCTGCAACACCACCAGATTCCGTATCGGTTGTCCGGCGGCAACAGCTTTTTCGGACGCCAGGAAGTGAAGGACCTGATGGCCTACTTCCGCCTGATCGTGAACCCGGACGACGACAACGCCTTCCTGCGGGTGATCAACGTCCCACGCCGGGAGATCGGTTCGACGACGCTTGAGAAGCTCGGCAACTACGCCACCGAACGCAAAATCTCGATGTACGCTGCCACCGACGAAATCGGCCTGGGCGAGCATCTGGATGCGCGTTTCACCGATCGCCTGTCGCGCTTCAAGCGTTTCATGGACAAGGTCCGCGAGCAGTGCGCCGGCGAAGACCCGATTTCGGCGTTACGCAGCATGGTCATGGACATCGACTACGAGAACTGGCTGCGCACCAACAGCTCCAGCGACAAGGCCGCCGACTACCGCATGGGTAACGTCTGGTTCCTGATCGAGGCGTTGAAAAACACCCTGGAGAAAGACGAAGAAGGCGAGATGACCGTCGAGGACGCCATCGGCAAACTCGTCCTGCGCGACATGCTGGAACGTCAGCAGGAAGAGGAAGACGGCGCCGAAGGCGTGCAGATGATGACCTTGCACGCCTCCAAAGGGCTGGAATTCCCTTACGTGTTCATCATGGGCATGGAAGAGGAAATCCTCCCGCACCGCTCCAGCATCGAAGCCGACACCATCGAAGAAGAACGCCGCCTGGCCTACGTTGGCATTACCCGCGCACGTCAGACCCTGGCCTTCACCTTCGCGGCCAAGCGCAAGCAGTACGGCGAGATCATCGACTGCGCGCCCAGCCGCTTCCTCGATGAACTGCCGCCGGACGACCTGGCCTGGGAAGGCACCGACGACACGCCGGTAGAAGTCAAAGCCGTTCGCGGCAATACCGCATTGGCCGATATACGGGCGATGTTAAAGCGCTAGAATTGAGCACTTTTTAACCGACACCTTTTGACAAACTAGGCGCACATGGCGCCAGTAGAGGAACGCTTCATGGAAGCACTGCACCAGAAAATTCGCGAACAAGGCATCGTGCTTTCCGATCAGGTCCTGAAGGTCGACGCCTTTTTGAACCACCAGATCGACCCGGCGCTGATGAAACTGATCGGCGACGAGTTCGCTGCGCTGTTCAAGGACTCGGGCATCACCAAGATCGTCACCATCGAAGCCTCGGGCATCGCTCCGGCGATCATGACCGGCCTGAACCTGGGCGTACCGGTGATTTTCGCGCGCAAGCATCAGTCCCTGACCCTGACCGAAAACCTGCTGTCGGCGACCGTTTACTCGTTCACCAAGCAGACCGAAAGCACCGTGGCGATCTCCCCGCGCCACCTGACCAGCAGCGACCGCGTGCTGATCATCGATGACTTTTTGGCCAACGGTAAGGCGTCGCAAGCGCTGATCTCGATCATCAAACAGGCCGGCGCGACCGTGGCCGGTCTGGGTATCGTGATCGAGAAGTCGTTCCAGGGTGGACGTGCGGAACTGGATGCGCAGGGTTATCGCGTTGAATCGCTGGCTCGCGTTAAGTCGCTGGCTGGCGGCGTCGTGACCTTTATCGAATAACCAGCAGCACCGCATTTCCCCTGTGGGAGCCAGCCTGCTGGCGATGGCGTCGTGTCAGTCAAAATCTTCATGCCTGACAGACCGTCATCGCCAGCAGGCTGGCTCCCACAGTTGTTTTGGGTTGGCTGTTATTGCGCGGTGGCCTTGAGGCCGGTGAGCAGCAGCCGCTGAAACAGGTCCTCTTTCAGCCCTTCCGGGTTGGTCAGTTGCATACGCTCCAGATGCTCGGGAAACGCTGCCGGCTCCGGCGCATCCAGCGCCGCCTTGCCCAACTCCAGAATCTCCGTCAGCTTGAACTTGCTCTTCAACCAGTTCAGCGCCCGCAACAAATCCCGCTCATGCGCGGTGAAATCACTCCCCAGCGGATACTCCGGAAACAACTGCGGATGCCGCGCCTGAATCGCCTGTAAACGTTCTGGTCGGTTGTCGGAAAAACGCGGATCGAGACGAAAACTCTTCGGCAGTTTCCCGGCACTCTGCGCCTGCTCGATCAAGCCGGGCTGGAACCGTGAATCGCTGATGTTCAGCAACGCCTCGATCACCGCTGCATCGGTCTTGCCACGCAAATCGGCGATACCGTATTCAGTGACCACGATGTCCCGCAGATGCCGCGGGATCGTGCAATGGCCGTACTCCCAGACGATGTTGGAACTGACCTCCCCGCCCGACTCGCGCCAGCTTCGCAGCAGCAGAATCGAACGCGCGCCTTCCAGCGCATGGCCCTGGGCGACGAAGTTGTATTGCCCACCAACACCGCTCAGCACCCGCCCGTCTTCAAGCTGATCGGCCACGCCGGCACCGAGCAACGTCATGGTGAACACGGTGTTGATGAAGCGTGCATCCAGGCGCTGCAAGCGTTTGAGTTCCTCCTGACCATACAGCTCGTTGATGTAGCTGATACGGGTCATGTTGAATTCGAGTCGCTTGCTCTGGGGCAGCTCTCGAAGACGCTCGTAGAAACTGCGCGGCCCGAGGAAGAATCCGCCGTGCACCGAAATGCCGTCGGTTTGCGCCGTTTTATCCAGCGTGCCGGCATTCGCCTGTTGTTGGGTGGGCACATCGGGGTAGACCTTGCGCCGCACGATGCCGGCGTCGACCAGCACCAGCAGGCCGTTGACGAACATTTCGCTGCAACCGTAAAGGCCTTTGGCGAACGGTTCCAACCCCCCTTCGCGGTCTATCAACTGCGCCCACTGGCTGAGATTTACGTCGGCCAACAACGCCTTGTATCCGTCGTTATCCGCCTGCCGCGCCAGCAACGCCGCCGTCAGCGCATCGCCCATGGCGCCGATGCCGATCTGCAAGGTGCCGCCATCGCGGACCAGCGCGCTGGCGTGCAGGCCGATGAAATGGTCCTGGAAACCCACCGGCATGTTCGGCGTCGAGAACAGCGTGGTGTTGTCTTTCTCGTCGACCAGCAGGTCGAAAGTGTCGATGCCGATTTCCGCGTCACCGGGCATGTACGGCAAGTCGTTATGCACCTGGCCCACGAGCAGGACTGTCTCACCCGCCGCCCTGCGCTTGGCGATCATCGGAAACAGGTCGAGGGTGATGTCCGGATTGCAGCTCAGGCTCAGGCGATCAGGGTGTTCGGAGTGGCTGGCCACCAGTTGCGCGACCAGGTTCAAACCGGCCGCGTTGATATCCCGTGCGGCGTGGCTGTAGTTGCTGCTCACGTAGTCCTGCTGGGCGGATTCGCTATGAAGCAGGCTGCCGGGCTGCATGAAAAACTGTTGAATATGGATGTTGGGCGGCAGGTTGTCCTTGCGCAGGCCCGCGAGGAAATCCAGCTCCGGATAATCGCCGAATACCCGTTCGATGAAGGGTTCGAGGAAGCGCTTCTGCAAGCCGTCGCCCAATGCAGGACGGCCCAGGCACAGCGCGGTGTAGATCGTCAGCTTGCGCTCGGGCAATTGCGCAACGCGTTGATACAGCGCGTTGACGAAGTGGTTGGGTTTGCCCAGACCGAGGGGCAGGCCCATGTGGATATGCGCCGGCAACCGCGCCAGCACCTCATCGACCGCTTGCTCGATAGAACACAGCTGCACCATCTGATCCTCCCTTACATTCCATGAATTGGGGTTGGACCGAGCTTGCCGGGTCTTTGCTGTAATGAACAGCCTCGGGCGGTAAATCGCTTTATGCCCACCACCTGTAGGAGCCGGCTTGCTGGCGATGAACGATCACACGGTTTACCAGGTTAACCGTGGCGTCTGGATCGCCAGCAAGCCGGCTCCTACAGGTCCGTGAACAACGGGCACAAAAAAGCCGCCCGGAGGCGGCTTTTTCGCTAACGATGCGGGCGTGTTACAGGCCGGACATCTCTTTGATGGCGCCTTTCAGCTCGTCGTCGGAGCAGTCGGCGCAGGTGCCTTTAGGCGGCATCGCATTGATACCGGTAATGGCCTTGGCCAGGATGCCGTCGAGACCGCCCTGGTGATCGGCGCGTTCTTTCCAGGCAGCCTTGTCGCCGATTTTCGGCGCGCCCAACAGGCCGGTGCCGTGGCAAGCATTGCAATGTTTTGCAATCACGTCTTTAGGTGCCTTGGCACCGCCACCGCCGCCAGAAGCAGCAGCGACTTCCATCCCCTTGCACTCTTGACCCTGAACACAAACTTGGCCAACTGGATCAAGGCGTTTTGCAATATCGTCATTCGTCGCAGCTTGAGCGCTGACAGCCCAAAGGGCCAATACGGTTGCTGGTGCAGCCAGCATTTTCATAATTAGGTTCACGCGTTCACCCTCAATGGTGGCTAGTCACGCCTACGGCCACGGTTCGCAGGCGGGCGCAAGTATAGCGGTAAGCCCGCCGCACTGAAACAACCCCAAAGTCGAAGGGGTCTTGTTGCGCCGCGGAAAAACCCTTCGGGTGCCGCTGCCGTGCTGGCAGGACGCCTCTTCTCTTAGAAATTCGCTGGCGTGGCTGCGCTGATTAGTCGCGCCGGCGCGTCGAACGGATTACGGAAACGGTGCGGCTTGGTACTTTCAAAGTAGTAGCTATCACCGGCTTCGAGCACAAAAGTTTCCAGCCCGACCACCAGCTCCAGACGCCCTTCCACCAGAATCCCGGTTTCCTCGCCCTCATGGGTGAGCATCTCGTCACCGGTGTCGGCGCCTGGCGGGTAGATTTCATTGAGGAAGGCAATGGCGCGGCTCGGGTGAGCCCGGCCGACCAGTTTCATGGTCACTGCGCCATCGGAAATATCGATCAGCTCGTTAGCCTTGTAGACGATCTGAGTCGGTTTTTCCTGCAGGATCTCTTCGGAAAAGAACTCGACCATCGACATGGGAATCCCGCCCAGAACCTTGCGCAGCGAACTGATCGAGGGGCTGACGCTGTTCTTCTCGATCATCGAAATGGTGCTGTTGGTGACGCCCGCGCGTTTGGCGAGTTCACGCTGCGAAAGACCTTTGAGCTTACGGATGGATTGCAGTCGTTCACCGACGTCCAAGCTTGCGCCTCCAGGATTCAGGTTGTAGGAATATTGAGCGTTATCATGGCGACAGCGTTCAGTATTTACAACACTTTGGCCTGAATCCTGTTCGGCGAAGCGACTTCCGGTCCGCGCGGTTCGGGTCAAGCCCCGGAATAGAGCAGCGGAACCCGGCGCAGGTTGCAGAAGATCTGATAGGGAATCGTGTCCGCGGCTTCCGCCACGGTGCTGGCCAGCACGTTTTTGCCCCACAACTCGACGGTCGAACCCAGCCCGGCTTGCGGTACATCGGTCAGATCGATGCAGAGCATGTCCATCGACACCCGGCCGATCAACTGGCTGAGCTGCCCGGCGACCATCACCGGCGTACCGGTCGGTGCGTGACGCGGATAGCCATCGGCATAACCCATCGCCACCACGCCAACGCGCATCGGCTTCTGGGTGATGAACTTGGCGCCGTAACCGATCGGCTCGCCGGCCGGCAGCTCACGCACGCAAATCACTTTCGATTCCAGGGTCATCACCGGTTGCAGGCGCGAGGCCACGGCGTTGGCTTCTTCGAAAGGCGTGGCGCCGTAGAGCATGATGCCCGGACGCACCCAGTCACTCGGAATCTGCGGCCAACCGAGCACTGCCGGCGAGTTGCGCAGGCTGACTTCGGCGGACAAACCCTGACGGGCCGCTTCAAACACCGCCACCTGCTCGGCACTGGCTTGACTGTGCAGCTCATCGGCGCGGGCGAAGTGGCTCATCAGCACCACTTTCGCGACCTTGCCGCTGGCCAGCAGCCGTTGATAGGCCGATTGGTAATCCTTTGGATGCAGACCGACCCGGTGCATGCCCGAATCGAGCTTGAGCCAGACAGTGATCGGTTTGCTCAGCGCGGCTTTTTCGATGGCTTCGAGTTGCCACAGCGAATGCACCACGCACCAGAAATCATGCTCGACGATCAGCGCCAGCTCGTCGGCTTCGAAAAAACCTTCCAGCAACAACACCGGCGCGCGAATGCCGGCAGCGCGCAGTTCCAGTGCTTCTTCGATGCACGCTACGGCAAACCCGTCCGCCTCGGCTTCCAGCGCCTGGGCGCAACGCACCGCGCCATGGCCGTAGGCATCCGCCTTGATCACCGCGAGGGCCTTGGCCCCAGTGAGTTCACGGGCGATCCGGTAGTTGTGACGCAGGGCTTGAAGGTCGATCAGGGCACGGGCTGGACGCATGGCGGCAGGGCTTCTAGGCGGTCATGGGAATAAAAACCGGCGCTGGCTGACAGCGTGAACCGCCAACAGCACCGGGAGAGGGATCTTTCTGACAGGCTTACGGCAGAGCGGCTACAACCGACAGTTCGATCAGGATTTCCGGTTCGCACAGCTTCGACTCAACCGTTGCACGGGCCGGGGCGACGCCTTTTGGCAGCCACTTGTCCCACACCGCGTTCATGCCTTCGAAGTGCGCGTCGATGTCTTTCAGGTAAATCGTCACCGACAGCAAATGATGCTTGTCGGTACCCGCCATATCCAGCAAACGCTCGATATTGGCGAGGGTTTCGCGAGTCTGCTGTTCAATCCCGGCGTTCATGTCGTCGCCGACCTGCCCTGCCAAATACACCGTACCGTTGTGAG
This sequence comes from Pseudomonas sp. BF-B-15, assembly GCF_019946675.1. NCBI lineage: Bacteria > Pseudomonadati > Pseudomonadota > Gammaproteobacteria > Pseudomonadales > Pseudomonadaceae > Pseudomonas > Pseudomonas sp. BF-B-15. The sequence goes on along the minus strand of NZ_JAGYFZ010000003.1, from coordinate 115,345 downwards.
CGACGATCTGACTCATGCGCTCATTGGTGAGCTGGCGCTGGATTGCCATGTTTTGCGGGCTCCTGGACTTTGCTGCCATAACGGGAAATATCGAGGCCTTCTGCACTGATCTGCGGCGTTTTCTTCGCCATCAGGTCGGCCAGCAAGCGACCGGAGCCGCACGCCATGGTCCAGCCGAGGGTGCCGTGACCGGTGTTCAGGAACAGGTTGCTGAACGGCGTTGCACCCACAATCGGCGTGCCATCCGGCGTGGTCGGACGCAGACCGGTCCAGAAACTTGCCTGGGCCAGATCGCCGCCCTGAGGATAAAGGTCGTTGACGATCATCTCCAGGGTTTCGCGCCGACGCGGGTTCAGCGACAGGTCAAAACCGGCGATTTCAGCCATGCCGCCGACGCGGATGCGGTTGTCGAAACGGGTGATCGCGACCTTATAGGTCTCGTCGAGAATGGTCGACGTCGGGGCCATCGCCGGGTTGGTGATCGGCACGGTCAGGGAGTAACCCTTGAGCGGGTAAACCGGCGCCTTGATGCCCAGCGGCTTGAGCAGTTGCGGCGAGTAGCTGCCGAGTGCCAATACGTAGCGGTCAGCGGTTTCCAGCTTGCCGTCGATCCACACACCGTTGATGCGATCACCGGCGTAGTCGAGCTTTTGAATGTCTTGGCCGAAGCGGAATTCCACACCCAGTTTCACAGCCATTTCGGCCAGGCGGCTGGTGAACATCTGGCAATCGCCGGTCTGGTCGTTCGGCAGGCGCAGGGCACCGGCAAGGATATCGGTCACGCTGGCCAGCGCCGGTTCAACGCGAGCAATGCCGGCACGGTCGAGCAGTTCGAACGGCACGCCGGACTCTTTCAGTACGGCGATGTCTTTCGCGGCGCCGTCGAGTTGAGCCTGGGTGCGGAACAATTGAGTAGTACCGAGGCTGCGGCCTTCGTAGGCAATGCCGGTTTCGGCGCGCAGTTCGTCGAGGCAGTCACGGCTGTACTCGGACAGACGGACCATGCGCTCCTTGTTCACCGCATAACGGCTGGCGGTACAGTTGCGCAGCATCTGCGCCATCCACAGGTATTGGTCGATGTCGGCAGTGGCCTTGATCGCCAGCGGTGCGTGGCGCTGCAACAGCCACTTGATGGCCTTGAGCGGCACACCCGGCGCGGCCCACGGCGAGGCATAACCCGGCGAAACCTGCCCGGCGTTGGCGAAACTGGTCTCCATGGCCGCAGCCGGCTGACGGTCCACCACCACCACTTCGAACCCGGCACGCGCCAGATAATAAGCACTGGTGGTACCGATGACGCCGCTACCCAAGACCATAACGCGCATTTTCATATCCCTCATCGCGGCGTGCCGCTGACGTTTGTAGAACAGACCGTAGATGTGGGCAGTTTAAAAAAGATTAGCCAGTGCATTTCACTATATAAGCACCTATATTTGGCGACAATTCTCGGCAAAAACGCTTTTCACGGAGGCGCATCCCCTATGCGTACCAACACTCAGACCAAACGTGAGCTGGACAAGATCGACCGCAACATCCTGCGGATCCTGCAAGCGGACGGGCGTATCTCCTTCACGGAGCTTGGGGAAAAGGTCGGGCTCTCGACCACGCCCTGCACCGAGCGGGTCCGGCGCCTGGAGCGCGAAGGGATCATCATGGGCTACAACGCCCGGCTGAACCCGCAGCACCTCAAGGGTAGTCTGCTGGTGTTCGTCGAGATCAGCCTCGACTACAAATCCGGCGATACTTTCGAAGAGTTCCGACGCGCGGTGCTGAAACTGCCCCACGTGCTGGAATGCCATTTGGTGTCAGGGGATTTCGACTACCTGGTGAAGGCGCGGATCTCGGAGATGGCTTCTTATCGCAAGCTGCTGGGCGACATCCTGCTCAAGCTGCCGCATGTGCGCGAATCCAAGAGTTATATCGTGATGGAAGAGGTGAAGGAGAGTTTGAGTCTGCCGATTCCGGATTGAGACTTTGTGGTGCCTGTTCAGCCCCCATCGCTAGCAGGCTAGCTCCCACAGTTGATCTTCAGCGGACACACATTCCGTGCATGACACAGATCCAGTGTGGGAGCTAGCCTGCTGGCGATTACAGGCGACTCGGTCTTCCCTCAGACGAGCACCTGCCGGGTGGAAGCCATGTACTCATGAATCTGCTTCTCCACCCGCGGATGAATCAGCTCCACCGGCCCCCGCCCATTCGGGCACGGCAATGTCTTGGTGGTGCCGAACAATCGGCAAATCAGCGGCCGCTCGTCGTACACCGTGCAGCCGTTGGGCCCCAAGTGCACGCAGTTGAGCTCATCCATCGCCGCATCCTGCTCGGCGCGGGTCTTGCGCGGCAGGCGGGACATTTCTTCCGGCGAGGTGGTCACCGGTCCGCAGCAGTCATGGCAGCCGGGCACGCACTCGAACGAGGGGATCTGCTGTCGTAACGTGCGGATTTTCTGACTGTTGCAGCTCATCGAAACGGTGGCCCAAAGCGGACTGAAGCGCGATTCTGACGCAAACGCGCCGATCCAGACAGCCACAACCGACCAGTGTTGCCCGCGCCGGAAGGTCCGGCTTATGCTCCGTCAAATTTTCTAAACACAAAAATCAGGATGATGCGCATGAATGCCCGTGCTCAGCACACCGCCTCTTATTACGCCGCCAGCAGCCTGCCGCAGCCCGATCATCCGGCGTTGAAAGGTGAGCTGGTAGCCGATGTGTGCGTGGTCGGCGGCGGGTTTTCCGGGCTGAACACCGCGCTTGAGCTGGCGGAGCGCGGCCTCAGCGTGGTGCTGCTCGAAGCGCACAAGATTGGCTGGGGCGCCAGCGGCCGTAATGGTGGGCAACTGATTCGTGGCGTCGGTCATGGGCTCGATCAGTTCGCCAACGTGATCGGCACGGACGGCGTGCGTCAGATGAAACTCATGGGCCTGGAAGCCGTGGAAATCGTCCGACAACGCGTCGAGCGTTTTCAGATCCCTTGCGACCTGACCTGGGGTTACTGCGATCTCGCCAACAAACCCCGCGACCTGGAAGGTTTCGCCGAAGACGCCGAAGAACTGCGCGACCTCGGCTACCGCTATGAAACCCGATTGCTGCAAGCGCATGAGATGCACAGCGTGGTGGGTTCCAATCGCTACGTCGGCGGCCTGATCGACATGGGTTCGGGCCATTTGCACCCACTGAATCTGGCATTGGGCGAAGCCGCCGCTGCGCAGCAACTGGGCGCCAGACTGTTTGAGCAATCGGCAGTGACCCGCATTGATTACGGCCCGGAGGTGAAGGTCCATACGGCTCAAGGATCGGTTCGCGCAAAAACCCTGGTGCTGGGCTGCAACGCCTACCTCAACCAACTCAACCCCGAACTCAGCGGCAAGGTGTTGCCCGCCGGCAGCTACATCATCGCCACCGAACCCTTGAGCGAAGAACAGGCGCATGAACTGCTGCCGCAGAACATGGCGGTGTGTGATCAAAGGGTGGCGCTGGATTACTACCGGCTCTCGGCGGATCGTCGCTTGCTGTTCGGTGGCGCCTGCCATTATTCAGGTCGCGACCCGAAGGACATCGCCGCGTACATGCGGCCGAAGATGCTTGAGGTGTTCCCGCAACTGGCCGGCGCGAGGATTGATTATCAGTGGGGCGGGATGATCGGCATTGGCGCTAATCGATTGCCGCAGATCGGTCGACTCAAGGACCAGCCGAACGTGTATTACGCCCAGGCTTATTCAGGTCACGGCGTGAATGCCACGCACCTGGCGGGCAAGCTGCTGGCCGAGGCGATCAGCGGACAGCAGGGTGGCGGGTTCGATCTGTTTGCCAAGGTGCCGCACATTACTTTCCCCGGCGGGAAGCATTTGCGTTCGCCGTTGTTGGCGTTGGGGATGTTGTGGCATCGGCTTAAAGAGTTGGTCTGAGGGATTTGTGGCGTCCGTGATGACGCCTTCGCGGGCAAGCCTCGCTCCTACAGTTGAACGCACATCCTGTAGGAGCGAGGCTTGCCCGCGAATGGATCGAATGAACACCACAAACCTCAGATCCGCCAGAAAGGCTTAAGCCCCTCCTCCCGCGCCTGTTCCCGGTTCAACCCGACATCCCGCAATTGCTCCGGCGTCAGTTCCAGCAACGCCTTGCGCGTGTGCAGACGATGCCAGAACAGACCCCAGCGACTCAGGCCCGACGGTGCGTTGCGCATCAACGCCTCGCGCGTACCGTTGATTTGCCCTGCCGCCAGTTCCTGACTGCGTAACGTCAGCCGCACATCGCTCAAGCCGTTCATTTTGATTGCTCCTGTTTACTTGGGTAGCCAGAGCTTTCATGATGCGCGGACGGCGAAAAGCATTACAGATTCAACCAGCCTGTATTAACTCCATACAGATTTGGCGTTTTAACCTCTGAATTACAATTTTTTGCCTGATCTGTACTGGTCAACCGAATCACTCACAGCGAGACTGCGCCATGACCCTTTACGTCAACCTCGCCGAATTGCTCGGCACGCGGATCGAACAGGGCTTCTATCGCCCCGGCGACCGGCTGCCGTCGGTGCGGGCATTGAGCGTCGAACACGGGGTCAGCCTGAGCACGGTGCAACAGGCCTATCGAGTGCTGGAAGACAGCGGACTGGCGATGCCGAAACCCAAGTCCGGCTACTTCGTCCCGGCTAGCCGCGACCTGCCGGAACTGCCGGCGATTGGCCGTCCGGCGCAACGTCCTGTGGATATTTCGCAGTGGGACCAGGTGCTGGAACTGATCCGCGCGGTGCCGCGCAAAGACGTGGTGCAACTGGGTCGCGGCATGCCGGACATCACCACGCCAACCATGAAACCGTTGCTGCGCAACCTCGCGCGCATCAGTCGGCGACAGGACATGCCCGGCCTGTATTACGACAACATCCACGGCACCCTCGAACTGCGTGAGCAAATCGCCCGCCTGATGCTCGACTCCGGCTGCCAACTGACGGCCAACGACCTGGTGATCACCACCGGCTGCCACGAAGCGCTGTCCACCAGCATTCGCTCCATCTGTGAGCCGGGCGACATCGTCGCGGTGGATTCGCCGAGCTTTCACGGCGCCATGCAGACGCTCAAGGGCTTGAACATGAAAGCCCTGGAAATCCCCACCGACCCGCTGACCGGAATCAGCCTCGATGCACTGGAACTGGCCCTGGAGCAATGGCCGATCAAGGCCATACAGTTGACCCCCAACTGCAACAACCCGCTGGGCTACATCATGCCGGAATCGCGCAAACGCGCGTTGTTGACGCTTGCACAGCGTTTCGACGTGGCGATTATCGAAGACGATGTGTATGGCGAACTGGCCTACAACTACCCGCGACCGCGCACGATCAAATCCTTCGACGAAGACGGCCGCGTCCTACTCTGCAGTTCCTTCTCCAAAACGCTGGCACCCGGCCTGCGCATCGGCTGGGTTGCACCGGGCCGCTATCTGGAGCGAGTGCTGCACATGAAATACATCAGCACCGGCAGCACAGCGCCGCAACCGCAGATTGCCATCGCCGAATTCCTCAAGGCCGGTCACTTCGAACCTCATTTGCGGCGGGTGCGCACACAATACCAGCGCAATCGCGACATCATGATCGATTGGGTCAGCCGCTATTTTCCCGCTGGCACCCGCGCCAGTCGGCCGCAAGGCAGTTTCATGCTCTGGGTCGAACTGCCCGATGGCTTCGACACCCTGAAACTGAACCGCGCCCTGCATGACCAAGGCGTACAGATTGCCGTCGGCAGCATCTTTTCGCCCTCGGGCAAATACCGCAATTGCCTGCGGATGAACTACGCTGCCAAGCCAACACCACAGATCGAAGACGCGGTGCGCAAGGTCGGCGCGGCGGCAATCAAACTGCTGGCGGAAAATGAGAACTTCACTGACTGACCTTTAGCCGAGATCCAGCGTCCATATGTCGACACCTGCCGCCAATCGGACCGATCCCACGTGAGAGTCAGACAGCCCCTACTCGCTCTGCTGCTACTCGCCTCGCTCCTGGGCGGTTGCGCCAGTCTCGATGTTCAACGCGAACCGAGCCAGGCGCTGCCCGCCAGCGACTCGGCATTCGGTCGATCAATCCAGGCCCAGGCCGCGCCCCACGAGGGCAAGTCCGGCTTTCGTCTGCTGTCCAATAGCGGCGAAGCGTTCATGGCCCGTGCCGAACTTATCCGCAACGCCCAAAGCAGCCTCGACTTGCAGTACTACATCGTCCATGACGGCATCAGCACACGGATGCTGGTGGACGAACTGCTCAAGGCTGCCGACCGTGGCGTACGCGTGAGAATCCTGCTCGACGACACCACCAGCGATGGCCTCGACTGGATCATCGCCACGCTGGCGGCGCACCCGCAGATCCAGATCCGCCTGTTCAACCCGCTGCACCTGGGCCGCAGCACCGGCGTGACGCGGACCATGGGGCGGCTGTTCAATCTGTCGCTGCAACACCGGCGCATGCACAACAAGCTGTGGCTGGCGGACAACAGCGCCGCCATCGTTGGCGGCCGTAACCTGGGGGACGAGTATTTCGATGCCGAGCCCAACCTGAATTTCACCGACATCGACATGCTCGGCGTCGGCCCGGTCGCCGAGCAGCTGGGCCACAGCTTCGACCAGTATTGGAACAGTGCGCTGAGCAAGCCGATCGATGAATTCCTGTCGAGCCGACCGACGCAAAAGGACCTGCAAAACACCCGCACGCGCCTGGAAGAATCACTGGAAGAGACGCGCAAACAGAATCACGCGCTGTATCAACAATTGATGACTTACACCACAAACCCGCGCATGGACATCTGGCGCCGGGAGTTGATCTGGGCCTGGAACCAGGCGTTGTGGGACGCACCGAGCAAGGTTTTGGCAGACGGCGAGCCCGATCCGCAATTGCTGCTGACCACGCAGTTGGCGCCTGAGCTGAACGGGGTCAGCAAAGAGCTGATCATGATCTCGGCTTACTTCGTACCGGGCCAGCCAGGGCTGGTTTACCTGACTGGCCGCGCCGATGCCGGGGTCTCTGTCAGCCTGCTGACCAACTCACTGGAAGCCACCGATGTACCGGCGGTGCACGGCGGTTATGCGCCCTATCGCCGGGCATTGCTGGAACATGGCGTGAAGTTGTACGAATTGCGTCGCCAGCCCGGCGAAGGCGGCGGCAGCGGACCGCATATTTTCTACAGCAAGTCGCACCAGGATTCCGATTCCAGCCTGCACAGCAAGGCGATGATCTTCGACCAGCAGAAATCCTTCATCGGCTCGTTCAACTTCGACCCGCGCTCGCTGCTGTGGAACACCGAGGTCGGGGTGCTGGTAGACAGCCCCGAACTCGCTGTCTATGTGCGCAAGGCGGCGCTGGAAGGTATGGCGCCGCCTCTGAGTTATGAGGTGAAACTGGAAAACAATCGGATCGTCTGGGTGACCGAAGACGACGGAAAAATGCACACATTGACCGATGAACCGGGAAGCTGGTGGCGCCATTTCAATGCATGGATGAGCACCGCCGTGGGCCTGGAGAAGATGCTCTAACCCACAATAAACACCCCCTGTAGGAGCGAGCCTGCTCGCGATGGTGTGTCAGCCACACAGGTTTGACTGACACACCATCGCGAGCAGGCTCGCTCCTACATTTCGGTTTCAGGCAGGTTCAGCCACCGTGCCGAACGCACCTTGGCGCGACAGCAAAATCACCAGCCCAAACGCACCCGCCGCCATCAACAGCGGCAACGCATGACCGCTGATCCACTGACTACCGGCGCCAGCCGCCAATGGTCCGACCAGGCAACCAATGCCCCACAACTGCGCAATATGCGCATTGGCCCGCACCAGCGCATCGTCGCGATAACGCTCGCCGATCAGGATCAGCGACAAGGTGAACAAGCCCCCGGCACTGGCGCCGAACAGCACCCACAATGGCCAGATCAGCAACGTGTCGATCAGCAACGGGATCGCCAGGCTCGAGAGCATCAGCACCACAGCGCAACCGGTGAACAACGTGCGTCGCGACAAGCGATCCGCCAGTGCGCCAATCGGCAATTGCAGCAAGGCATCGCCCACCACCACGGTGCTGACCATCGCCAACGCGATTTCCGTGGTAAAGCCCTGGCGCAGGCAATAGACCGGCAACAAGGTCAGGATCATCGCCTCGAACGCTGCGAACAGCGCCACGCCCCAGGCAATCGCCGGCAGGCCTCGGCAAAAGCCCCACAAGTCGCTGAAAGTCACGCTGCAGGCTTCGCTGGTCGGCGCACCGCTGCGGCCGAGCAACAGGAACGGTGCCGCCGTCAGCAAACCGACCCCGACCCAGAACCCGTAATCGTTCTCGGTGCCCAGAACACCCAACAACAAAGGCCCGGCCAGCTGACTCAGCGCATAGCTGCTGCCATACAGCGCCACCAGCCGACCGCGCCATTGCTCGACCACCAACTGGTTGATCCAGCTTTCACCCAATATGAAGACGAGGGTCAGGATCACCCCGATCATCAGCCGCAGCACCAGCCACACCGGATAACTCGGCAACAGCGCCAGCAAACCGATGGACGCCGCCCCGGCCCACAGGCACAAGCGCATCAGATTGGCCGTGCCGAGCCGCGCCGCCAGATGGCTGGAGATCTTCGCCCCCAGCAATACGCCAATCGCCGGCATCGCGGCCATTACGCCGATGGCAAACGAACCGTAACCCCAGCCTTCCAGGCGAAACGATACCAGCGGCATGCTGACACCCAGGGCCAGGCCGACACTCAAGACAGACGCCAACACGGCGAAATAAGTCGCCCAACGCATGTTCCACGCTCCTGTGGATATTATTTTTCGCAGACAACACAAAACAAATGTGGGAGCGAGCCTGCTCGCGATGACGGAGCAACATTCAACATTTTCGTCGACTGTTACACCGCTATCGCGAGCAGGCTCGCTCCCACAAGGGATCTGCGTCGATCGGGAGGCCTGCTCTGCAGCAGCCTCCCTTTAACGGCTTACAACTTGATCCAGGTCGCCTTCAGCTCGGTGTACTTGTCGAACGCATGCAACGACTTGTCACGGCCGTTGCCCGACTGCTTGAAGCCACCAAACGGTGCGGTCATGTCGCCACCATCGTACTGGTTGACCCACACGCTACCGGCACGCAATGCACGGGCGGTCAGATGCGCCTTCGAGATGTCCTTGGTCCACACGGCTGCGGCCAGGCCGTAAGGCGTGTCGTTGGCAATCGCGACGGCTTCTTCGGCGGTATCGAAAGCGATGACCGACAGCACCGGGCCAAAGATTTCTTCCTGGGCGATTTTCATCGCGTTGCTGACGCCGTCGAAAATCGTCGGCTCAACGTAGGTGCCGCCGGTTTCCTGCAGCGTGCGCTTGCCGCCAGCAACCAGTTTGGCGCCGTCGGTGTGGCCGGATTCGATGTAGGACAGCACGGTGTTCATCTGCTGAGTGTCCACCAGCGCGCCGACGTTGGTCGCCGGGTCCAGCGGGTTGCCCGGCTTCCAGGCTTTCAAGGCCTCGATTACCAGCGGCAGGAACTGGTCCTTGATCGAACGCTCGACCAGCAGACGCGAACCGGCGGTGCAGACTTCGCCCTGGTTGAAGGCGATGGCGCCCGCAGCCGCTTCCGCAGCTTCCTGCAGGTTCGGGGCATCGGCGAACACGATGTTCGGGCTCTTGCCGCCAGCTTCGAGCCAGACGCGCTTCATGTTCGATTCGCCCGAGTAGATCAGCAGTTGCTTGGCGATCTTGGTCGAACCGGTGAACACCAGCGTGTCGACATCGTTGTGCAGGGCCAAGGCCTTGCCGACAGTGTGACCGTAGCCCGGCAGCACGTTCAGTACGCCTTTCGGGATGCCGGCTTCAACGGCCAGCGCAGCAATGCGGATGGCGGTCAGCGGTGATTTTTCGGATGGTTTGAGGATCACCGAGTTACCGGTGGACAGCGCCGGGCCGAGTTTCCAGCAGGCCATCATCAGCGGGAAGTTCCACGGCACGATGGCGCCGACAACGCCGACCGGCTCGCGAGTGACAAGACCCAACTGATCGTGCGGGGTTGCGGCGACCTCGTCGTAGATCTTGTCGATAGCCTCACCGCTCCAGCTCAGGGCTTGCGCCGCACCGGGAACGTCGATGTACAGCGAATCGCTGATTGGCTTGCCCATGTCCAGGGTTTCAAGCAGGGCCAGCTCTTCGGCGTGCTGTTTCAGCAGGCCGGCGAAACGGATCATGGTGGCTTTGCGTTTGGTCGGGGCCAAACGCGACCAGGCGCCGGAATTGAACGTGGCGCGAGCGTTTTCAACAGCGCGCTGGGCGTCGGCGGCGTCACAGCTGGCAATCTTGCCCAGCAGACGGCCATCGACCGGGCTGATGCACTCGAAGGTCTCGCTGGAGACGGCATCGGTGTATTCGCCATTGATGTAGGCACGGCCTTCGATCTTCAGATCGCGAGCCCGTTGTTCCCAATCGGCACGAGTCAGGGTGGTCATTCGAGTGTCCTCCTCTTATTGAATACGAGCGCCCCGCGTTCTTCGCGGACGTCCCCAGGAATTCTGCCCAGCCAGCCTGCAATTCGGCCGAAGGCAACCGTCACCCTAAACCAGTGGCCGGGGTTGTTTCAATATATTTGACATAAGGTCGGTAAACGGCCTTGCGGTGTTCATTTTAATAAACATAGACTTTGGGCTTTCCGACCATCTTTCCAGCCACTCGCGCCGCAATCACGGGGGATAACAATAATGAGCATCCAGAATATCGTCGATTTTAGCCAAGCCACTACCGAGCCCGAGCGTTACAGGCCGGACCCGGCGAAAATCTTGAAGGGCGACCCCGAGCAAGTGGTTTACAACCACTACAACAGCCCGTGCGGCCAGTTGAATGCCGGTGTGTGGGAAGGCGCTGTCGGTCAATGGACGGTGAACTTCACCGAGCACGAATACTGCGAAATCGTTCAGGGTGTTTCAGTGCTGCGTGACCTCGACGGCAATGCCAAGACACTGCGCGTGGGTGATCGCTTCGTGATCCCGGCGGGCTTTCGTGGCACCTGGGAAGTGCTGGAGCCGTGCCGCAAGATTTATGTGGCGTTTGAACAGAAGGCCTGAGGACTTGCGTTGTTCGGGCCGGCCTCTTCGCGGGCAAGCCTCGCTCCTACAGTGGATTGCGTCCGCCCTGTAGGAGCGAGCGGTGCGACGATTCGACTTGCCCGCGAAGGCGCCCTGGCAGACAACACAAACCTCAGGCAACAAAAAAGGCCCGTATCTCGCGATACGGGCCTTTTTCGTAAGAGGGAAAAATCAATTACTTGATTTTGCCTTCTTTGTAGATCACGTGCTTGCGAACAACCGGATCAAATTTCTTGATCTCGATTTTGTCCGGAGTAGTGCGCTTGTTCTTGTCGGTAGTGTAGAAGTGACCAGTACCGGCGCTCGAAATCAAACGAATCAATTCACGCATGATTAGCTCCCTTAGATCTTGCCAGCGGCGCGGATTTCGGCCAGCACGACAGTGATGCCACGCTTGTCGATGATACGCATGCCTTTGGCAGATACGCGCAGACGCACGAAACGTTTCTCTTCTTCAACCCAGAAGCGGTGATGCTGCAGGTTCGGCAGGAAACGACGACGGGTTTTGTTGTTTGCGTGGGAAATGTTATTCCCAGTCACCGGACCCTTACCGGTAACTTGACATACTCTCGACATGCCTCAGCCCTCTAAAACCACATGCCCAACCCGGCATGGGTTGGCCGCTTAATCTCTCAGTCATTTGGCGCCAGGCGCCGCGTTTCTTTAGAGGTCTTACCGGCTACACCTACAGTGAAGGAACCGGGCCCCTAGAAAAGAGCGCTGCTTTATACCAGAAAGACTGAGGTGCAACAACATTCCGTGCGCACAGACTTGATAAAAACCCCATTTTTCAGGCTGCGAGCGCCTTGGGTAAAGGCTATCGTCGATAAAGACCGCTCGTCGCAGAAAATCGGCCAACCGGCCAATCCAGGGGTTTTCTCGGCCGGCATTCACCGAAAACGATCGCACATAGTCCCCTTAAAATGAAAAAGGGGATAGTCATTTACAAAAGAGCCCTCTAGGGTAAGCCTTTTCCAGACTGCACTTGCAGATGGGCCTTCGATCTGTAAAGGAATCCGACCATGCGCCTCGCTGCCCTACCGCTGTTGCTCGCCCCGCTTCTACTGAGCCCGCTGGCCCACGCCGCCGCCCTGAGCGTCTGCACCGAGGCCAGCCCGGAAGGGTTCGACGTGGTGCAATACAACTCGCTGACCACCACCAACGCTTCGGCCGACGTGCTGATGAACCGTTTGGTGGACTTCGATACCGCCAGCGGCAAAGTGGTCGCAGGCCTTGCGGACAGCTGGGAAGTCAGCCCGGATGGCCTGACCTACGTGTTCAAGTTGCACCCGCAGGTGAAATTCCACCGCACCGAATACTTCAGTCCGACCCGCGAACTGACCGCCGAAGACGTGAAATTCAGCTTCGAGCGCATGCTCGACCCGGCAAATCCGTGGCACAAAGTGGCGCAGAGCGGCTTCCCGCACGCGCAATCGATGCAATTGCCGGCACTGATCAAGAAGATCGACGCGCTGGACCCACTGACCGTGCGCTTCACCCTCGATCATCCGGAATCGACGTTCCTGCCGACCCTGAGCATGGGCTTCGCCTCGATCTACTCCGCCGAATACGCCGACCAGCTGCTGAAAGCCGGCACCCCGGAGAAGCTCAACAGCCAACCGATCGGCAGCGGCCCGTTCGTGTTCACACGTTTTCAGAAGGACGCCACGATTCGCTACAAGGCCAACCCGGACTACTTCCGTGGCAAGCCTTCGGTGGACCCGCTGATCTTCGCCATCACCCCGGACGCCAACGTGCGGTTGCAGAAACTGCGTCGAAACGAGTGCCAGATCGCCCTTTCGCCGAAACCGCTGGACGTACAAGCCGCGCTGAAAGAGCCGACACTGAAAGTCGAAAAGACTGACGCGTTCATGACCGCGTTCGTTGCCATCAACAGCCAGCATCCGCCGCTGGACAAGCCTGAAGTGCGCCAGGCGATCAACCTCGCGTTCGACAAGGCCAACTACGTCAAAGCCGTGTTCGAAGACACCGCCGAAGCCGCCAACGGCCCGTATCCGCCGAATACCTGGAGCTACGCCAAAGGCTTGCCGGGCTACGCGCATGACGTTGAAAAAGCCAAGGCATTGATGGCCAAGGCCGGCCTGAAAGACGGTTTCCAGACGACGATCTGGACCCGCCCGTCCGGAAGCCTGCTAAACCCCAACCCAAGCCTCGGCGCGCAACTGCTCCAGTCGGACCTGGCGGAAATCGGCATTCAGGCCGAGATTCGCGTGATTGAATGGGGCGAAGTGATCCGCCGCGCCAAGGCCGGCGAACACGACCTGCTGTTCATGGGCTGGGCTGGCGACAACGGCGACCCGGACAACTTCCTGACGCCGCAATTTTCCTGCGCGGCGGTCAAGTCCGGCACCAACTTCGCCCGTTACTGCAACCAGGACCTGGACAAGCTGATCAGTGCCGGCAAGACCACCTCCGAGCAAGGTGTACGCACCAAGCTCTATGAACAGGCTCAGGCGCAGATCCAGCAGCAGGCGCTGTGGCTGCCGCTGGCCCACCCGACCGCCTTCGCGCTGATGCGCAAGGAAGTCGAGGGGTATTCGGTGAGCCCGTTTGGCCGCCAGGATTACTCCAAGGTCAACCTGAAGTAACACCACAAACCCTTGTAGGAGCCGGCTTGCTGCGGGCGGCGTTCCGACGATGGCATCACCGCGGTCAATCAGCCACACCGCGTTGTCCGGATCGCCAGCAAGCCGGCTCCTACAAAGTCCCGTTACATCCACCCATACTCCGCCATCGACAGCGGATCACCGTCGCCGATGATGAAATGGTCAAGTATCCGCACATCGATCAAGTCCAGCGCCTCTTGCAGGCGCTTTGTCAGCTTTCGGTCGGCATGACTAGGGTCGGGATTGCCTGAGGGATGGTTGTGGCAAAGGATCAAAGCTGCGGCGTTGTGAGCCAAAGCGCGCTTGACCACCTGACGCGGATAAACGCTGGTGCAGTCGATAGAGCCGCGAAACAGTGATTCAAACGCCAGCACTCGATGTTTCGAATCGAGAAACAGACAACCAAATACTTCATGAGGCTCATGTCGCAGCATCGACTTGAGGTAATCACGCACCATCAGCGGATTCTCCAACACGGAGCTGTGGCGCAAGCGCTCAGCCAGATGCCGACGGGCCATTTCCAACACTGCCTGCAACTGCGCAAACTTTGCCGGCCCGAGCCCCAACTGTCCGCTGAATGCCTTTAGATCGGCCTCCAGCAAGGCGCGCAGGCTGCCAAATTGACTCAACAAATGTCGCGCCAGATCCACTGCGCTTTTACCCGACACGCCAGTCCGTAAAAAAATCGCCAACAGCTCTGCGTCCGAAAGGCTCGCCGAACCCAACTCCAGTAACCTCTCCCGCGGCCGCTCGGCCGCCGGCCAATCGCGAATACTCATAGCACCTCCCTGGTCTGTGGGCGCCGCTGTTCCGTAGCGGTCGCTGTGATATCGTAGCCCATCTTTTTTGTGGGCGATTTCACTCCTGGGGAGGGGGTATCGCTACGCAGTCATCAACGAAATGAAAGGCAGACCTATGCAGCGGCTGTATCGGAAACGCATCGTTCTGGGCGTCGGCGGCGGTATTGCTGCCTACAAGAGCGCCGATCTGGTTCGCCGCCTGATCGATCAGGGCGCCGAAGTGCGCGTGGTCATGACCCGTGGCGGTGCCGAGTTCATCACTCCGCTGACCATGCAGGCCCTGTCCGGGCACCCGGTTCACCTGGACCTGCTGGACCCGGCGGCCGAAGCGGCGATGGGCCACATCGAACTCGCCAAGTGGGCCGACATGGTGCTGATCGCTCCGGCGACCGCGGACCTGATCGCCCGTCTGGCCCAAGGCATCGCCGACGACCTGCTGACCACGCTGGTGCTGGCCACCGACGCCGTGGTCGCCGTCGCTCCGGCGATGAACCAGGCCATGTGGCGCGACCCGGCGACCCAGGCCAACCTGCAAACCCTCGAAAGCCGCGGCATCAAGGCCTTCGGCCCGGCCTCGGGCAGCCAGGCCTGTGGTGACGTTGGTCTGGGCCGCATGCTCGAAGCCGTCGAACTCGCCCAATGCGCGGCGGACTGCTTCCAGCGTCAGGCGCTGACCGGCAAACACGTACTGATCACCGCCGGCCCGACCCAGGAAAACATCGACCCGGTGCGCTACATCACCAACCACAGCTCTGGGAAAATGGGCTTTGCCCTGGCCGAAGCCGCCGTTGAAGCAGGCGCCCGCGTGACCCTGATCACCGGCCCGGTGCACCTGCCGACGCCGGATCGCGTCACCCGCATCGACGTGGTCAGCGCCCGCGACATGCTCGCCGCTTGCGAAGCCGCGATCCCTTGCGACCTGTTCATCGCCTCGGCAGCAGTCGCGGACTACCGCCCGGAAGTCGTCGCCCCACAGAAACTCAAGAAAGACCCTACGAACGGCGACGGCTTGCTACTACAAATGGTCCGCAACCCAGACATTCTGGCCACCATCGCCACGCGCCCCGACCGCCCATTCAGTGTCGGTTTCGCCGCTGAAACCGAACACCTGCTCGATTACGCTGCGCGCAAGTTGAAAGACAAGAACCTCGATTTGATCGTCGCCAACGACGTCGCCAACCCGAGCATTGGCTTCAACAGCGAAGAAAACGCCTGCAGCGTGATCGACCGTGAGCTCCACGCCACACTTTTCGCCCAGACCAGCAAGAGCAAGATTGCTCGCCAGCTGATCACTTTTATCGCCGAACGTCTGAACCAGGTTTAATTTACATGCACGCTTTGCAAGCCAAGATCCTCGACCCACGCATCGGTACTGAATTCCCGCTGCCGCAATACGCCACCCCAGGCTCCGCCGGCCTCGACCTGCGCGCCATGCTGGAAAAAGACATCGTGATCAAACCGGGTGAAACCGTGCTGATCCCGACCGGCCTGTCCGTCTACATTGGCGATCCTGGCCTGGCGGCGCTGATTCTGCCGCGCTCCGGCCTGGGCCATAAGCACGGCATCGTGCTGGGCAACCTGGTCGGCCTGATTGACTCCGATTACCAGGGTCCGTTGATGGTTTCGTGCTGGAACCGCGGCCAGACCGATTTCAACATGGTGGTTGGCGAGCGTTTGGCCCAGCTGGTTCTGGTGCCGGTGGTTCAAGCGCACTTCGAGATGGTCGAAGAGTTCGTTGAAACCGAGCGCGGTGCGGGCGGTTTCGGGCATTCCGGCAAGCATTGATTTCTGGTTTTCAGGCTGGGCGCCCTGCCCGGCCTGAAGGGTGCTCTGCATTTTCAGAATGAAAATTGCTTAGCCGTCATCTGGAAGGTTTAACACTGGAAAACAAGGCATTGGCTGGCCAAATCCTGGTTGGCGTTGGTGGCATGGCCTTTTCGCACCACGAACTCTCTGCGAAAAACGCCGTCATACCCTTCAGTTCGAGCCCGCCGAAGCGTTCTTCGCGCGCAGGTCCAGCCACTTTCGAGATGGAGCATTCCCACAGATGAGCAACCCAGCCCAAGTCGCACCCAAGTTCCCCGACAGCATTTTCCGCGCGTACGACATTCGCGGCACCGTCCCGGAATTCTTGAACGCTGAAACCGCTTACTGGCTCGGTCGCGCCATTGGCGCCCAAAGCCTGGCCCAGGACGAACCGAACGTCTCCGTTGGCCGCGACGGTCGCCTGTCTGGCCCGGAACTGGTCGAGCAGCTGATCAAAGGCCTGGCCGAGGCCGGTTGCCACGTCAGCGACGTCGGCCTGGTGCCAACCCCGGCGCTGTACTACGCCGCCAACGTATTGGCCGGCAAATCGGGCGTGATGCTGACCGGCAGCCACAACCCGTCGAACTACAACGGCTTCAAGATCGTCATCGCCGGCGACACCTTGGCCAACGAACAGATCCAGGCCCTGCACGATCGCCTCAAGTCCAACAACCTGAGCAGCGGCAAGGGCAGCATCACCAAGGTCGAAATCCTCGACCGCTACAACACCGAAATCGTCCAGGACATCAAACTGGCCCGCCGCCTCAAAGTCGTGGTCGACTGCGGCAACGGCGCGGCCGGCGTGATCGCCCCGCAACTGATCGAAGCGCTGAACTGCGAAGTCATCCCGCTGTTCTGCGAAGTCGACGGCAACTTCCCGAACCACCACCCGGATCCGGGCAAGCCTGAAAACCTTGTCGACCTGATCGCCAAGGTCAAGGCAACCAACGCCGACATCGGCCTGGCTTTCGATGGCGACGGCGACCGCGTTGGCGTAGTGACCAACACCGGCAGCATCGTCTACCCGGACCGCCTGCTGATGCTGTTCGCCCGCGACGTCGTGGCGCGCAACCCGGACGCGGAAATCATCTTCGACGTCAAATGCACCCGCCGCCTGACACCGCTGATCAAGGAATACGGCGGTCGTCCGCTAATGTGGAAGACCGGTCATTCGTTGATCAAAAAGAAAATGAAACAAACCGGCGCCCTGTTGGCCGGCGAAATGAGCGGGCACATTTTCTTCAAGGAACGCTGGTTCGGTTTCGACGATGGCATTTACAGCGCCGCACGGCTGCTGGAAATCCTCAGCAAGGAAAAATCCACCGCGGAAGAGCTGTTTGCGACCTTCCCGAATGATATTTCTACGCCGGAAATCAATATCCATGTGACCGAAGAGAGCAAATTCAGCATCATTGATGCATTGCACGACGCGAAGTGGGGCGAAGGCGCCGACCTGACCACCATCGACGGCGTGCGAGTCGACTATGCCAAAGGCTGGGGCCTGGTGCGCGCGTCCAACACCACACCGGTGCTGGTGCTGCGCTTCGAGGCCGATGACGAGGCTGAATTGCAACGCATCAAGGACGTTTTCAAAGTCCAGTTGAAGCGTGTTGCACCTGATCTCCAACTACCGTTCTGATTCACCCGGAGCCCTGAATGACCCTCGAACGCGAAGCCGCCGCCAACACCGCCAAGGTCCTGTCCGAAGCGCTGCCTTACATCCGCCGCTATGTCGGCAAGACGCTGGTGATCAAATACGGCGGCAACGCGATGGAAAGCGAGGAGCTGAAAACCGGCTTCGCCCGCGACATCGTGCTGATGAAAGCCGTCGGGATTAACCCGGTGGTGGTTCACGGCGGCGGCCCGCAAATCGGCGATCTGCTCAAGCGACTGTCGATCGAGAGCCACTTTGTCGATGGCATGCGCGTCACCGACGCGGCAACCATGGACGTGGTGGAAATGGTCCTGGGTGGCCAGGTCAACAAAGACATCGTCAACCTGATCAACCGTCATGGCGGCAGCGCCATCGGCCTGACCGGTAAAGACGCCGAGCTGATTCGCGCGAAGAAGCTGACCGTCACCCGCCAGACGCCGGAGATGACCCAACCGGAAATCATCGACATCGGTCACGTCGGTGAAGTGGTCGGCATCAATACCGACTTGCTGAACCTGCTGGTCAAAGGCGACTTCATCCCGGTGATCGCGCCAATCGGCGTCGGTGCCAACGGCGAGTCTTACAACATCAACGCCGACCTGGTGGCCGGCAAGGTGGCCGAAGCGCTGAAAGCCGAGAAGTTGATGCTGCTGACCAACATCGCCGGGTTGATGGACAAGTCGGGCCAGGTCCTGACCGGCCTGAGCACTCAGCAGGTCGACGACCTGATTGCCGACGGCACGATCTACGGCGGCATGCTGCCGAAGATCCGTTGCGCGCTCGAAGCGGTTCAGGGTGGCGTGGGCAGCTCGCTGATCATTGATGGTCGCGTGCCGAATGC
This sequence comes from Pseudomonas sp. BF-B-15, assembly GCF_019946675.1. Lineage (NCBI taxonomy): Bacteria > Pseudomonadati > Pseudomonadota > Gammaproteobacteria > Pseudomonadales > Pseudomonadaceae > Pseudomonas > Pseudomonas sp. BF-B-15. The sequence continues at coordinate 96,537 of NZ_JAGYFZ010000003.1, read as the reverse complement.
GATCTTGCTGGAAATCTTCACCGATACCGGCGTGGGTACTTTGATCAGCAATCGCAAGCGTCACTAAGCGATCGCGCATACAAAAAGACCCCGCTCAGCCTAGCTGAGCGGGGTCTTTTTTTGTGCGGACGTGCGCCTGATAAATCGCGGCGCCGCCATCGCCGGCAAGCCGGCTCCTACAAAATCGGTGAGATCCCTGTAGGAGCTGGCTTGCCAGCGATGGTGGCATGCCTGACACACCGCGTTGCATTGATCGCCAGCAAGCCGGCTCCTACAGGGTCAGACGCCGAATTGCGCGCGGTAGGCTTCTACGGCTGGCAGGTGTTGCTTGAGCTGCGGATCGTCGGCGAGGAATTCCAGCACCTGATTCAGCGAAACAATACTGATCACCGGAATGCCGAAATCACGCTCCACTTCCTGGATCGCCGACAATTCACCATTGCCACGCTCCTGACGGTTCAGGGCGATGAGCACGCCTGCCGCCTTGGCGCCATCCTGGGAAGCGATGATCTGCATCACTTCGCGGATCGCGGTGCCAGCGGTGATCACGTCGTCGATGATCAGCACATCGCCGGTCAACGGCGCGCCGACCAGGCTGCCACCTTCGCCATGGGCCTTGGCCTCTTTGCGGTTGAAGCACCATGGCAAATCACGGTCGTGATGTTCAGCCAGGGCCACTGCGGTGGTCGCCGCCAAAGGGATGCCTTTGTAGGCCGGGCCAAACAGTACGTCGAAGGGAATGCCGCTCTCGACGATGGCCGCCGCGTAGAAACGACCCAGCTGCGCCAGGGCCGAACCCGAGTTGAACAGGCCGGCATTGAAGAAGTATGGACTGGTACGCCCGGACTTCAGGGTGAACTCACCGAAGCGCAAAACGCCGCGATCGATGGCAAAACGAATGAAATCGCGCTGATACGCTTGCATGAAAAAAACCCCAAATACCACGGATTTAGCTAATTAGGTTGACGCCGTGTATCATACACGCACGCGATTTTTGGGGCCATTTATGCGGATCATCAGTGTGAACGTCAATGGTATTCAGGCTGCAGTGGAGCGAGGTTTGCTCAGTTGGCTGCAAGCACAGAATGCCGACGTCATCTGCCTGCAGGACACCCGCGCCTCCGCCTTTGAACTGGACGATCCAGCCTTCCAACTGGATGGCTACTTCCTTTATGCCTGCGAAGCCGAAGTTCCCGCCCAGGGTGGCGTGGCTTTGTATTCGCGGTTGCAGCCGAAGGCAGTCATCAGCGGTCTCGGTTTCGAGACGGCCGACCGCTACGGGCGCTACCTGCAAGCCGATTTCGACAAGGTCAGCATCGCGACCTTGCTGCTCCCTTCGGGGCAGAACGGCGATGAAGACTTGAACCAGAAGTTCAAGCTAATGGACGACTTCGCCCGTTATCTGGATAAACAGCGACGCAAACGTCGCGAGTACATTTACTGTGGCTCGCTGTACGTGGCGCAACAGAAGCTGGATATCAAGAACTGGCGCGACAGCCAGCAATCCCCGGGTTTCCTGGCACCTGAGCGTGCCTGGATGGACGAGATTGTCGGCAACATGGGTTATGTCGATGCCCTGCGCGAAGTCAGCCGTGAAGGTGATCAGTACAGCTGGTGGCCGGACAATGAGCAGGCTGAGATGCTCAACCTGGGCTGGCGCTTCGATTACCAGATACTGACGCCGGGCCTGCGCCGCTTTGTACGTAGCGCTCGTTTGCCACGTCAGCCACGGTTTTCGCAGCATGCACCACTGATCGTGGACTACGACTGGACGCTGACCATCTAGACGTCGTTACACAGACACAAAAAAGCCGACAGCAGTGTCGGCTTTTTTGTGGGCGCTGATTTTGCTTTCTGTAGGAGCGAGGCTTGCCCGCGAAAGCGATTTAACAGCCGACATTTATGCCGGATGTGACGGCCTCTTCGCGGGCAAGCCTCGCTCCTACAGGGCGGTGTCGCCTATTTGATCAACCGCCAAGTGAACGGATACCGATACGGCACCCCCTCATTGGCCTTCACGCCAGCAATGATCGTCAACACCAACGCACCGATCGCCAGCAACCCGAACAGGAAGAACCCGATGATCAACACCATCAGCAGGAAGCAGATGGCCGAAGCGATGGCGACGGTGATCTGAAAGTTCAGCGCCTCCTTGCCCTGCGCATCGACAAACGGGTCCATCTCGCGCTTCATCTGCCAGAGAATCAGCGGGCCGATCAGCGTGCCGAACGGAATCCAGATCCCCAGCAAGGCGGACAGGTGACAAAACATCGCCCATTGCCGAACTTCTTTGCTCGGGACGGGAAGCAGCTCTTGCTCGTCACTCATGTTGTCCTCCTTGTCTGGAATGGTTCCGGTCAGTCAGCCAGTGCAGCCTTTTGCAGTTCGAAGATTTCGGTCATGCCTTTCTTCGCCAGTTCAAGCATAGCGGTCAACTCTTCAGGCTGGAACGGCGCGCCTTCGGCAGTGCCCTGAACTTCGATGAAGCCGCCAGTGCTGGTCATCACCACGTTCAGGTCGGTCTCGGCAGCCGAGTCTTCCAGGTAGTCGAGGTCGAGCACAGGCTCGCCCTGGTACATACCCACCGAAACAGCGGCGATCATTTGCTTGAGTGGGTCGCCGCCTTTCAGGCCGCCGCGCTTCTTGATCACTTTCAAGGCATCGACCAGCGCAACCATCGCGCCGGTGATGGACGCGGTGCGGGTGCCGCCGTCAGCCTGGATCACGTCGCAGTCGACGTACAGGGTGACGTCGCCCAGCTTGGACATGTCCAGCGAGGCGCGCAGCGAACGACCGATCAGACGCTGGATTTCCAGGGTGCGGCCGCCTTGCTTGCCGCGGCTCGCTTCACGCTGGTTACGCTCGCCGGTGGCGCGCGGCAGCATGCCGTATTCGGCGGTCAACCAGCCTTGGCCCTGACCTTTGAGGAAACGCGGCACGCCGTTTTCGACGCTGACGGTGCAGATGACTTTGGTATCACCGAACTCGACCAGTACGGATCCCTCGGCGTGTTTGGTGTAGTTGCGGGTAATGCGGATCGAGCGGAGCTGATCGGCAGCGCGACCACTTGGACGTTTCATAGGGAATACCTGTACGGGGGACGGAAAACTGCCGAGCATTATAGAGCCGCGCGCCAATACTGGGCACTTCTAAAAAATCCGCCCGACGATTGAAGGCTCTGGCCTGAGCTTGGAACAGCGCTTTACCGACGGCCTGCAGCCCTTTGTCACACCGTGTGTTTGGGCGCATCCGCCCCACTGCGCTACAATCCTGCGCCTTTGCTGCCTGTCGGCTTTAATTCACAGATAGCGGGTCCGCGAAACCTTTGGTAACGCATCGACCTGCATTGCGAGGTACCTCCATGGTGCACAGCATGACCGCCTTCGCCCGCGTCGAGAAAGCCGGCGTCCAAGGCACCCTGAGCTGGGAACTGCGCTCGGTCAACAGCCGCTACCTGGAACCGCACTTGCGTCTGCCGGAGTCGTTTCGCGATCTCGAAGGCGCGGTCCGCGAAGCGCTGCGCCAAGGCATCTCCCGAGGCAAACTCGAATGCACCCTGCGCTTCACCGAAGAGAACACCGATAAACCCCTGCAAGTGGATCGCGAGCGCGCCGCGCAATTGGTTGCGGCCGCCGAGACCATCGCCGGCCTGATCAAGAACCCGGCCGCGCTGAACCCGCTGGAAGTCCTGGCCTGGCCCGGCGTGCTGGTGGGCGATGCCACCGACCCGCAAGCCCTGAATGCCGAAGCGCTGGCGCTGTTCAACGAAGGCCTGAAGGAACTCAAGGCTGGCCGCGAGCGCGAAGGCGCGGAGCTGGCACGGCTGATCAACGATCGCCTGACGTCCATTGAAGAAGACGTGGTGACCCTGCGTGAACTGGTCCCGCAGATGCTCGCCACCCAGCGCCAGAAAGTCCTCGACCGCTTCGCCGACATGAAGGCGGAAATGGACCCGCAGCGTCTGGAGCAGGAAATGGTCATGCTCGCTCAGAAGAGCGACGTCGCCGAAGAACTGGATCGCCTGAGCACTCATATCATCGAAGTTCGCCGGGTACTCAAGTCCGGCGGCGCTGCCGGCCGGCGCCTCGACTTCCTGATGCAGGAGCTCAACCGCGAAGCCAACACACTGGGCTCCAAAGCCTTCGACCCGCGCAGCACTCAGGCGGCGGTCAACCTCAAGGTGTTGATCGAGCAGATGCGCGAACAAGTGCAGAATATTGAGTAAGGCAAACCCGACATGACCCACAGCACCGGCACCCTGTACATCATTTCCGCCCCTTCGGGCGCGGGCAAGAGCAGCCTGGTCAAGGCCCTGACCGACGCTGATGCGGAGATCCGCGTCTCGGTCTCCCACACCACTCGCGCCATGCGCCCCGGTGAAGTGGACGGCGTGAACTATCACTTCGTCGAACGCGGCGAGTTCGTGAAGATGATCGAGCACGGCGATTTCCTCGAGCGCGCCGAAGTATTCGGCAACCTCTACGGCACTTCGCAAAGCCACCTGCAGCAGACCCTGGACGAAGGCCACGACCTGATTCTGGAAATCGACTGGCAAGGCGCCGAGCAAGTGCGCAAGTTGATGCCCCAGGCCCGTTCGATCTTCATTCTGCCGCCGTCCCTGCAGGCCTTGCACCAGCGCCTGACCAATCGCGGCCAGGACAGCGACGAGATCATTGACGGCCGCATGCGTGAAGCCGTCAGCGAGATGAGCCACTACGTTGACTACGACTACCTGATCATCAACGACGATTTCGCCCATGCCCTGCGCGATTTGCAGGCGATTTTCCGTGCCAATCAGCTGCATCAGAAGCGTCAGCAGCTGCTCAACGGCAAACTTTTGGCTGAATTGCTCGGCTAAACAGCTCTTCCCAAAACCGCTGCAAGGGCTTTACATTGGCACTTGCAGCGCGTTGAAGGGCTTGGTCAAAAAATCAGCGCTTCCCTAATCGCTGGTGATTTTTTAAACTGTTGAGTCCGCTCGCCCAACCGGGCAGCGCGCATATTGCATTCGCTCCGAGGAATACCATGGCCCGCGTAACCGTTGAAGACTGCCTAGAACACGTGGAAAACCGCTTTGAGCTGGTCATGCTCTCTACCAAGCGTGCCCGTCAACTGGCCACCGGTGGCAAAGAGCCGCTGGTTCAGTGGGAAAACGACAAGCCTACCGTTGTAGCGCTGCGTGAAATCGCTGAAGGCCTGATGAGCTACGAGTTCATCGCCGAGCAAGAAATCGTCCAGGATGAACCGCTGTTCGCAGCGTTCGAGGACGAGTCCAACGAGGCCGTCTAAGCCTATGCCTGGTCGACGTAGCACGGCGCGGGGTCACAGCGAACGGCAGGAGTCATCATGCCGAGCATAGACGCCCTCGCCGATCGCTTATCGACCTACCTCGGCAAGGACCAGGTCAACCTGGTCCGCCGAGCGTACTTCTACGCCGAACAAGCCCACGACGGCCAACGCCGCCGCAGTGGCGAGGCGTACGTCACGCATCCTCTTGCGGTGGCGAATATTCTTGCCGACATGCACATGGACCATCAGAGTTTGATGGCTGCGATGCTGCATGACGTGATCGAAGACACCGGTATTGCCAAGGAAGCGCTGCAAGCGCAGTTCGGCGAAACCGTGGCCGAACTGGTCGATGGCGTCAGCAAGCTGACCCAGATGAACTTCGAGACCAAGGCCGAAGCCCAGGCCGAAAACTTCCAGAAAATGGCCATGGCCATGGCGCGCGACATTCGCGTGATCCTGGTCAAACTCGCCGACCGCCTGCACAACATGCGCACGCTGGAAGTCCTGTCCGGAGAGAAACGCCGGCGGATCGCCAAGGAAACCCTGGAAATCTATGCGCCCATCGCCAACCGGCTGGGAATGCACGCCATCCGCATAGAATTCGAAGACCTCGGCTTCAAGGCCATGCACCCGATGCGTTCCGCGCGGATCAACCAGGCGGTCAAACGCGCCCGGGGCAACCGCAAGGAAATCGTCAACAAGATCGAAGAATCCCTCGGTCACTGCCTGGCCATCGATGGGATTCAGGGCGAAGTCAGCGGTCGCCAGAAACACCTCTACGGCATCTACAAGAAAATGCGCGGCAAGCGTCGGGCCTTCAACGAGATCATGGACGTCTACGCGTTCCGGATCATCGTCGACAAGGTCGATACCTGCTACCGCGTACTGGGTGCTGTACACAATTTGTACAAACCGCTGCCGGGGCGCTTCAAGGATTACATCGCGATCCCCAAGGCCAACGGCTACCAGTCGTTGCACACCACGTTGTTCGGCATGCACGGTGTTCCGATCGAGATCCAGATCCGTACCCGTGAAATGGAAGAGATGGCCAACAACGGCATCGCCGCCCACTGGCTGTACAAATCCAGCGGCGACGAGCAGCCCAAAGGCACTCACGCCCGCGCCCGCCAGTGGGTCAAAGGCGTGCTGGAAATGCAGCAACGCGCCGGCAACTCGCTGGAATTCATCGAAAGCGTGAAGATCGACCTGTTCCCGGACGAGGTCTACGTGTTCACGCCCAAAGGCCGGATCATGGAGCTGCCCAAAGGCTCCACGGCGGTCGACTTCGCTTACGCGGTGCACACCGACGTGGGTAACAGCTGCATTGCCTGTCGGATCAATCGTCGTCTCGCGCCGCTGTCCGAACCGCTGCAAAGCGGCTCCACGGTCGAGATCGTCAGCGCCCCCGGCGCGCGGCCGAACCCGGCGTGGCTCAACTTCGTGGTCACCGGCAAGGCGCGGACCCATATCCGCCACGCGCTGAAACTGCAACGCCGCTCCGAATCCATCAGCCTCGGCGAACGCCTGCTGAACAAGGTCCTCAACGGTTTCGACAGCGCCCTGGACAAAGTCCCGGCCGAGCGCGTCAAGGCCATGCTCACCGAGTACCGCCTCGAACTGATCGAAGACCTGCTCGAAGACATCGGCCTGGGCAATCGCATGGCTTACGTCGTCGCCCGTCGCCTGCTCGGCGAAGGCGAACAACTGCCAAGCGCGGAAGGCCCGCTGGCGATTCGCGGCACCGAAGGTTTGGTGCTCAGTTACGCCAAGTGCTGCACGCCGATCCCGGGCGACCCGATTGTCGGTCACCTGTCGGCGGGCAAAGGCATGGTTGTGCACCTGGACAACTGCCGCAACATCAGCGAAATCCGCCACAATCCGGAAAAATGCATCCAGCTCTCGTGGGCCAAGGATGTCACCGGCGAATTCAACGTCGAGCTGCGCGTCGAGCTGGAACACCAGCGCGGCTTGATCGCACTGTTGGCCAGCAGCGTCAACGCGGCCGACGGCAATATCGAAAAAATCAGCATGGACGAACGCGATGGTCGCATCAGCGTGGTCCAACTGGTGGTCAGCGTGCACGACCGTGTGCATCTGGCCCGCGTGATCAAGAAACTGCGCGCACTGACCGGGGTGATCCGCATCACCCGCATGCGCGCCTAAGCCAACCTATTACAAGGAGTCATTCATGACCAAGACTGTTATCACCAGCGATAAGGCCCCGGCCGCCATCGGCACTTACTCCCAGGCGATCAAGGCTGGCAACACCGTTTACATGTCGGGTCAGATTCCTCTGGACCCAAAAACCATGGAACTGGTTGAAGGCTTCGAAGCCCAGACCGTCCAGGTGTTCGAGAACCTGAAAGCCGTGGCCGAAGCCGCTGGCGGTTCGTTCAAGGACATTGTCAAACTGAACATCTTCCTTACCGACCTGAGCCACTTCGCCAAGGTCAACGAGATCATGGGCAAGTACTTTGACCAGCCATACCCAGCCCGCGCCGCCATCGGCGTAGCCGCCCTGCCAAAGGGTTCGCAGGTTGAAATGGATGCCATTCTGGTCATCGAGTAATGCATTCGGCGCAGCCCGAAAGGCTGCGCCAATGCCGTATGTATAAAAAGCGTTTTGAAAGGATTCCACCATGCGCACTGCGCTTGCTGTCTCGCTGGTCGCCCTGTTCTTGGGCGGATGTGCCAGCAACCCTGCCGACCGCGACATCAGCGGCACCTGGATCAATCAGGTGGCGATCGATGCTGCGTCCAAAGGCGGCCCCCTGCGCGAAGCGCTCCAGGCTTATGGTCCGAACCTGGAATGGGACGTCAACACCAAGGCCGGTCAGGCCCGCTACACCAACGGTTTTGAGAACGTCGAAGGCAAGCTGCTGGGCGAAGCGTCCGGCGCCTGGAAAGTCGACTTCTACGGCAGTTCCGCCAGCGAGCTGAAGCGTGACGGCAAGCAATTGGCCCAAGTCGCCAGCGACAACGAACCCGCACAGGTCTTCGACCGCGCGCTGATCCCGGTGCCGGATGGCGCACCGATGGGTGCCAGCTTCGAACGCGCGCTGTATTCCGCCTACATGGGCGGCAACTGGAAAGTCGTCAGCGGTCCCGGTGAAGGCAGCTCCGTGCAGTTCCAGGCCGACGGCCAGGTAACCGGTTTGCCGGGTGCGGATCGCTACGCGCTGTGTCTGGCGGGCGATTGCGCGTCGATGAGCGGCGGCAACGACAACATGTGGCTGCAGCTCAAGGGCCAGGGCAACACCTGGATCTTTGCGCGCAAGGGCAAGGAACTGGAGATCCTCCAGGCTGTGAACACCGCGCAGGCAGACGAAATGCCGCAGTTCACGCCGGGTGATCGCAAGTGGTTGCTGGAAAAGCAGTAACCCGGCTCTAAAGCCAACGCAAAGCCCAATGTAGGAGCGAGGCTTGCCCGCGAAGACGTCGTAACATCCAACATCAACGTTGATTGTTACACCGTCTTCGCGGGCAAGCCTCGCTCCTACAGTATTGATGGGACCTGGAAATCAGCAGCGGCCTTCGAGGATAGCGGCGTACCCTTCACGATAGCTCGGGTACTTCGGCACCCAACCCAAGGCCTTCACCCGCGCATTGCTGCACTGCTTGCTGCCCGTGCGCCGCACACTCGCATCGTCAGCCCATTCAGTCACGCCCAAATATTCGCGCAACCAGTCCACCACTTCGGCCAGCGGTGCAGGCGCGTCGTCGACGCCGATATAAACGTCATCCAACGCCACACCGCGCCGATCCGCCTCAAGCAGAAACGCCATCAAGCCAGCCGCGTCATCCACGTGAATCCGATTGCCATACAACGGCGGATCAATCGCCACGCGATATCCGCGACGAACCTGCGTCAGCAGCCATTCGCGGCCCGGGCCGTAGATGCCGGTCAAACGCACGATGCTTGCCGGAATGCCACTGTTGAGTGCCACTTGTTCCGCCTCCAGCATCAGTCGACCTGAATAGCCGGCAGCGATGGTCGGCGACGTTTCGTCGACCCACTCGCCGTCCTGCTGGCCGTAAACGCTGCTACTGGAAACGAACAGCAGGCGATTGGGCACCTGCCCGTAGTCGTCCAGCCACTCGATCACATGCTGCAAGCCCTCGACATAAGCGGCGCGGTAACCGGCTTCATCGTGATCGGTGGCTGCCGCGCAATACACCAGGTAGTCCACCGCACCGACCGGCCAGGTTTGCGGGCAATCCTTGTTGAACAAGTCGCCGGCAACGCCAATCACCCCCTCGGGCAGGCGCGAGACGTCACGGCGCAGGCCATGGACCTCCCACCCGCAAGCGAGCAATTGTGTAGCCAGACGACTGCCGACATCACCGCAGCCGGCGATCAAAACAGAGGGCGCGGACATCAAAAAACTCCTATCGGAAAGCCACAGACTAGCGCCGGCAATGGACGAGCGGCTAGCAATGAAGGAAAAAAAGATACTCTATTACTTCTGTTAACAAGAATTACTTGCAATAATGCCTGCCACTTTTGTTCTCGGCCTTCGAGGCCTGGAAGAACATTTACCGTCTTTTCCTCTCAGGTCCGGCCAGCATGACACGCAATCAATTCCCCGCTTCGCCAACCAATCGACCTCGCGCCTGGAGCGCGGTGGCCGCCCTGTTGCTCAGCCTGATGCTGGCGCCAACCGCCGCCTTCGCTGACGCACAAGCCCCGGCCACCCCAGCCGCCGCCACTGCGCCCGCTCCCGCCGACCACTCTGCCGAACACGCCGCACCGGTTGCCACCGATCCGGCCCAGGCCGTAGACGCCGCCGGTGAAGACGCGCCGCAAGTCCTCGAAGCCGACAACAGCCTGGGCATGGCCCATGACCTGTCGCCGTGGGGCATGTACCAGAACGCCGACATCATCGTGAAAATCGTGATGATCGGCCTCGCCATCGCGTCGATCATCACCTGGACCATCTGGATCGCCAAGGGCTTCGAGCTGATGGGTGCCAAGCGTCGTCTGCGCACTGAAATCGTCCACCTGAAGAAGGCGGCAACCCTCAAGGAAGCCAGTGTAACGGCAGCCAAGCCCGGTACCCTCGCCAACCTGTTGGTGCACGATGCGCTGGAAGAGATGCACCTGTCGACCAACAGCCGCGAGAAAGAAGGCATCAAGGAACGCGTCGCCTTCCGTCTTGAGCGCCTGGTCGCAGCCTGCGGTCGCAACATGAGCAGCGGCACCGGCGTCCTCGCTACCATCGGTTCTACCGCGCCGTTCGTGGGCCTGTTCGGCACCGTGTGGGGCATCATGAACAGCTTCATCGGCATCGCCAAAACCCAGACCACCAACCTCGCCGTCGTGGCTCCCGGCATCGCCGAAGCCTTGCTGGCCACCGCGCTGGGCCTGGTTGCCGCGATTCCAGCCGTTGTGATCTACAACGTGTTCGCCCGCTCCATCGCCGGCTACAAGGCGCAAGTGTCCGACGCCTCGGCAGAAGTCCTGTTGCTGGTCAGCCGCGACCTCGACCACCAGCCTGAGCGCAGCTCGCAACCGCACATGGTGAAAGTGGGGTAATCGGCCATGGGCCTGCATTTGAAAGAAGGCGCAGACGACGATCTGGCCGAGAACCACGAAATCAACGTCACGCCGTTCATCGACGTGATGCTGGTGCTGTTGATCATCTTCATGGTGGCCGCTCCGTTGGCCACCGTGGACATCAAGGTCGACCTGCCTGCCTCCAGCGCCAAACCGGCGCCGCGGCCAGAGAAACCGGTGTTCCTCAGCGTCAAAGCTGACCAGCGCCTGTTCCTCGGCGAAGACGAAGTGAAAGCCGAAGCACTCGGCGCCACGCTCGACGCCAAGACCCAGGGCAAGAAAGACACGACGATCTTCTTCCAGGCCGATAAAGGCGTGGACTACGGCGACCTGATGAGCGTGATGGACAACCTGCGCGCTGCCGGCTACCTGAAGGTCGGTCTGGTCGGACTCGAGACGGCAGTGAAGAAATGATCACGACGCGCCATAAGCTGACGCGTTACGGCGGTAGCCTGGCCGTGGTGCTGGGCGTCCATGCGCTGGCCATTGCGCTGGCGCTGAACTGGACGTCGCGCCCACCTATCGAGCTGCCGCCGCAGGCGATGATGGTCGAGTTGGCGCCGGTTCCGGCACCGCCTCCTCCGGCACCGCCGAAGGTGATAACGCCGCCACAACCCCCTGCTCCGGTGGAAGAGCTGCCGATCCCGAAGCTGGCCGAAGTGCCTAAGGCAGAAATCACCGTACCGAGGCCGGTCAAACCCAAGCCCAAGCCTCAACCGCCCAAGCCTGTGGAGAAAAAGCCGGAGCCGCCGAAGGAAAAACCGTCCGAGGAAAAACCGAGCGAAGCGCAACCGACCCAGGCGCCGACGGAGAAATCCGCTCAACCGGCACCAGGCCCATCACCTGCGCAGCAAGCGGCCAAGGCCAGTTGGCAAGGCACCCTGCTGGCGCACTTGGCCAAGTACAAAAAGTACCCGGCCAGTGCACAGGCGCGGGGCAAGGAAGGTTTGAACCGTCTGCGCTTCGTGGTGGACGGCGAAGGTAACGTGTTGTCGTTCGAACTGGTGGGCCGCTCGGGCAATGCCGATCTGGACCGGGCCACCCTGGAAATGATCAAGCGTGCCCAACCGCTGCCCAAGCCACCGGCCGACATGCTGAACAACGGCTCCATCGAAATTGTTGCGCCGTTTGTTTACTCGCTGGAACGCCGCCGCTAAAGAGAACCCTGTAGGAGCGAAGCTTGCTCGCGAAAACGGTATGTCATTCACGAATGATTCGACTGACATACCGCTTTCGCGAGCAAGCTTCGCTCCTACAGATTCTGCGGCAGTAACAAGATATGCAAAAGGCACCCGAAAGGTGCCTTTTGCATATCCGCCAGCGGCAAACCGGCATTACCCGGTGTCACTCGACACACTCTCTCTGATAACGTGCGTCTATCGATTGCAGCCGGTATGCTTGGCCCGCAACTTCATGGACGCTCGCTATGACTCTTACAGAATTACGCTACATCGTTACCCTCGCCCAAGAGCAGCACTTTGGCCACGCGGCCGAGCGTTGCCACGTCAGCCAGCCGACCCTGTCGGTGGGCGTGAAAAAGCTTGAAGACGAACTCGGTGTGCTGATTTTCGAGCGCAGCAAGAGCGCCGTGCGCCTGACCCCGGTCGGCGAAGGCATCGTGGCCCAGGCACAAAAAGTCCTGGAACAGGCCCAAGGCATCCGCGAACTGGCCCAGGCCGGCAAGAACCAGCTGACCGCCCCGCTGAAAGTCGGCGCCATCTACACCGTCGGCCCGTACCTGTTTCCGCACCTGATTCCGCAACTGCACCGGGTCGCCCCGCAGATGCCGTTGTACATCGAAGAAAACTTCACCCACGTGCTGCGCGACAAACTGCGCAACGGCGAGCTCGACGCGATCATCATCGCCCTGCCGTTCAACGAAGCCGACGTCCTGACCCTGCAGCTCTACGACGAGCCGTTCTACGTCCTGATGCCGGCCCAGCACCCGTGGACACAAAAAGAATCCATCGACGCCGCCCTGCTCAACGACAAGAGTCTGCTGCTGCTCGGCGAAGGCCACTGCTTCCGCGATCAAGTGCTGGAAGCCTGCCCGACGCTGACCAAAGGCAACGACGGCGCCAAGCACACCACGGTGGAATCCAGCTCGCTGGAAACCATTCGCCACATGGTCGCCTCGGGGCTCGGGATTTCGATCCTGCCGCTGTCGGCCGTGGACAGCCATCACTACGCCCCCGGCGTGATCGAAGTGCGCCCACTGACCGCGCCGGTGCCGTTCCGCACCGTGGCCATCGCCTGGCGTGCGAGCTTCCCGCGTCCGAAAGCCATCGAGATCCTCGCTGACTCCATTCGCCTGTGCTCGGTGGCCAAGCCGCCCGCGCCGGTGGCTGCGGCTTAAGTTGCTGTCATGACCGAGTTGTCGCAAGTGTCGGTCACGGCACTCAAGGGTGTCGGCGAGGCCATGGCCGAGAAACTGGCCAAGGTCGGCCTGGAGAATCTCCAGGACGTGCTGTTTCACCTGCCGCTGCGTTATCAGGACCGCACTCGCGTAGTCCCGATCGGCCACCTGCGACCGGGGCAAGATGCCGTGATCGAAGGCACCGTCAGCGGCGCCGACGTGGTCATGGGCCGGCGCCGCAGCCTGGTCGTGCGCTTGCAGGACGGCACCGGCGGGCTCAGCCTGCGCTTCTACCATTTCAGCAACGCCCAGAAAGAAGGCCTCAAACGTGGCACGCGGATTCGCTGCTACGGCGAAGCGCGGCCCGGTGCGTCGGGACTGGAAATCTACCACCCGGAATACCGCGCCCTCACCGGCGACGAGCCGCCGCCGGTGGATGAAACCCTGACGCCGGTGTACCCGCTCACCGAAGGTTTGACCCAGCAGCGTTTGCGCCAGCTCTGCATGCAAACCCTGACGATGCTCGGCCCGACCAGCCTGCCGGATTGGTTGCCGAACGAACTGGCGCGGGACTATCAACTGGCGCCGCTGGCCGACGCGATTCGTTACCTGCATCACCCGCCGGCCGATGCCGATGTCGACGAACTCGCCCTCGGCCATCATTGGGCGCAGCACCGTCTGGCCTTTGAAGAACTGCTGACCCATCAACTGTCCCAGCAGCGTCTGCGCGAAAGCATGCGTTCCCTGCGCGCGCCGGCGATGCCAAAAGCCAGCCGATTGCCGGCCCAATACCTGGCCAATCTCGGTTTCAATCCAACCGGCGCCCAACAACGCGTCGGCAACGAAATCGCCTATGACCTCAGCCAGCACGAACCGATGCTGCGCTTGATTCAGGGCGACGTCGGCGCGGGCAAAACCGTGGTCGCCGCCCTTGCCGCGCTCCAGGCACTGGAAGCGGGTTATCAAGTGGCGTTGATGGCGCCGACCGAGATCCTCGCCGAGCAGCACTTCATCACCTTCAAGCGCTGGCTCGAACCGCTGGGCATTGAAGTCGCGTGGCTGGCCGGCAAGCTCAAAGGCAAGAACCGCGTGGCCGCGCTGGAGCAGATCGCCAGTGGCACACCGATGGTGGTCGGCACTCACGCACTGTTCCAGGACGAAGTGCAGTTCAAGAACCTCGCGCTGGTGATCATCGACGAACAACACCGTTTCGGCGTGCAACAGCGCCTGGCGCTGCGGCAGAAAGGCGTCGGCGGGCGCATGTGCCCGCATCAGCTGATCATGACTGCCACGCCGATCCCGCGAACGCTGGCGATGAGCGCCTACGCCGACCTCGACACCTCGATCCTCGACGAACTGCCGCCGGGCCGAACCCCGGTCAACACCGTGTTGGTCACCGACACCCGGCGCGTCGAAGTCATCGAGCGGGTGCGCGGTGCCTGCGCCGAAGGGCGTCAGGCCTATTGGGTGTGCACGCTGATCGAAGAGTCGGAAGAGCTGACCTGCCAAGCGGCGGAAACCACCTTTGAGGACCTCACCGCCGCCCTCGGCGAGTTGAAAGTCGGGTTGATTCACGGCCGCATGAAGCCTGTCGAGAAAGCCGCCGTGATGGCCGAATTCAAGGCCGGCAACCTGCAACTGCTGGTCGCCACCACCGTGATCGAAGTCGGCGTGGACGTTCCGAACGCCAGCCTGATGATCATCGAAAACCCCGAACGCCTCGGCCTCGCGCAGTTGCACCAATTGCGCGGCCGTGTCGGTCGAGGCAGCGCCGCCAGCCATTGCGTGCTGCTCTACCATCCGCCGCTGTCACAGATCGGCCGTCAGCGCCTGGGCATCATGCGCGAAACCAACGACGGTTTTGTCATCGCCGAAAAAGACCTCGAACTGCGCGGCCCCGGCGAAATGCTCGGCACACGCCAGACCGGCCTGCTTCAATTCAAGGTCGCCGACCTGATGCGCGACGCCGACCTGCTGCCCGCCGTGCGCGACGCCGCCCAGGCATTGCTGGAGCGTTGGCCGGATCACGTCAGCCCGCTGCTCGACCGCTGGCTGCGCCACGGGCAGCAATACGGCCAAGTGTGAGCACCGTCGCAGTTTCTGGACCCTGCCCTTAAACAAGCTGGTTATACTCCTGCAATTGTTTGAATACGGATACAGACCATGACTGAAGCTGCCCTCGTCCCCGAAACCCCGCACGCTCCGTCTGTTATTCGGCTGCTGCTCGCCAAACTGGGCATCGCCTACGAAGAAGTCCTCGACCACCACGGCCTGAACGCCTCGCGCAAAGTGCAAGCGGTGCTGCTCGACGACGCCGTGGGCGCGCTGATGGTGCTGTTTCCGCAAAGCCAATTGCTCGACCTCAACCGCCTCGCTGAACTGACCGGCCGCCGCCTCGCCGCCGTGTCGACCGAGCGCCTGGAAAAGATGCTCGGCAAACACAACCTGAGCCTGCTGCCCGGCCTGCCGGCGCTGACCAGCTCGCCCTGCCTGTACGAAGAAAGCCTGCTGCGCGAACCGAAGTTGCTGATCAACTCGGGCGAGCCGGGCGTGTTGCTGGAAATCACCAGCGAAGCCTTCAAGACCATGCTGACCAAGGCCAGCGCCGCCAACTTCGGCGAGAACGTGAGCAGCATCCGCCCGAACCTTGACCGCCCCGACGATGACCGCGAGGAAATCACCCAGGCCGTCCAGGCGTTCACCGCGCGACGCATCCAGCAACGCCTGGAAGCCACCATCGAGATTCCGCCACTGGCCGAGACCGCGCAGAAAATCATCAAACTGCGCGTCGACCCCAACGCCACCATCGACGACATCACCGGCGTGGTCGAAACCGACCCGGCCCTGGCCGCACAAGTCGTGAGCTGGGCGGCGTCGCCGTACTACGCCTCGCCGGGCAAGATTCGCTCCGTTGAAGACGCCATCGTCCGCGTGCTGGGTTTCGACCTGGTGATCAACCTGGCGCTGGGCCTGGCCCTGGGCAAAACCCTCAGCCTGCCCAAAGACCACCCGCAACACACCACGCCGTACTGGCAGCAATCGATCTACACCGCCGCCGTCATCGAAGGCCTGACCCGCGCCATGCCGCGCGCCCAGCGCCCGGAAGCCGGCCTGACCTACCTCGCCGGCCTGCTGCACAACTTCGGCTACTTGCTGCTGGCCCACGTGTTCCCGCCGCACTTCTCGCTGATCTGCCGCCACCTGGAGGTCAACCCGCACCTGTGCCACAGCTACGTCGAGCAACACCTGCTCGGCATCAGCCGCGAACAGATCGGCTCATGGCTGATGCGCTATTGGGACATGCCCGATGAGTTGGCCACCGCGCTGCGCTTCCAGCACGACCCGAGCTACGATGGCGCCTACGCCGAGTACCCGAACCTCGTGTGCCTGTCCGTGCGCCTGCTGCGTAGCCGCGGCATCGGCTCCGGCCCGGATGAAGATATCCCCGACGCCCTGCTGGAACGCGTCGGTTTGACTCGCGACAAAGCCAACGACGTCGTCAGCAAAGTGCTTGAGGCTGAAGTGCTGCTGCGTGAACTCGCCTCGCAATTCACTCAGGCCTAAAAGCTTCGTCGGAACGCCGCCCGGACCAAGCCTCGCTCCTACGGATCACCCAAATCTGTAGGAGCGAGGCTTGCCCGCGAAAAATCCACCTCGGTCTACCTGACCACCTCAAACCTTAGCGGCAGCCTTCGCCTTCCGCGGCTTCAAATACTTGGTCAACCCCTGAAACCAGATCACCAACGCCGGGTTGCCCTTGATCTGAATCGACTTGTCCTGAATCCCCGTCATAAACGCCAACTGCTTGTTCTTCGCCTGCATCGTGGCAAAGCCATACGCCGCATCTTTAAACGCAATCGCAAACGCCGGCTCGGCATACACGCCCGACTTACTGGTAATGCGCTGATCCTTCACAAAGAAATGCCGCGCCACTTTCCCGTCCAGGGTCTGTAGCTGGAACACCAACTCCTTGTCACCCAACTGCTGCTGAAACGCAGGATTAGTCCGACTGGCCTTACCCATCAACAAACCCAGCATCCACAGAAGAAAACGAAATTTCATGCGCACAGCCTCAAAAGGAAAATGAACGGCCGGCGCAGTGTAGCGGCTTCGAGCGAGAACGCCACTATTGCGCAGTGTTAGAAGAAGATGCCGTCGTTTTTGACGCTGATGACTACCAAGTCATTGACGAAACGCTGCTGTTTAAAAGCTGAGGTTTTTTGGTCTTTCTACGCTCGGGACTATCGGATATTTCCTTCAACACGTGGCGTTGCTCATGAACTAGGCATCCCTAATCTTCATCGATAACCTTTGCTCGTTGCCGCAAAATCAGCGACCGGATGTGCAAGTCCGAAACCGGAGAAAAACAATTCATTAACTCCAAGGATTTACACCCATGACCAATCCGACATCCAAATCGCCCGAACACGAAGCCACCTCCCCCTACGAATCCTTAGACTCCAAAAAACTCCACGAAGCCGCCGAGCGCGCCCTCGACCATCACTTCGGCACAACTGCGGATAAACCATCGAAATTCCGCAAGGGTGCGCTCTTCATCGTCGCTCCCGACCTCCACACCGAAACCCTCCTGGCCAATGCCTCCGAAGACCTGCTGTCCATCAGCGCCATCGCCGCCGACCTAGCCGACGGTGTAGAAGGCTCCCGCCGCTCAGTCGCCCTGGCCCTCAGCAGAATGGCGGACGGTGTGCATTTGTTGGTGGAGCGAGCGCTGGACCACATTGATTCGTCGACCCCGGAAGAGCATCGCGCCAAGGCGTAAGGCTGAACTGGTAACCAAGCAAACAAAAACGGCCCCGATTGATGTTGCCAACAATCGGGGCCGTGTTCTTTTCTGGCTCAGGAACCCGGACAAACCTTTGGTTCCTTCACTTCAAAACAGACTTTGTCAGGGTAACTGGGCGCCACGCAAAAAGGGCGGCTCATCCGGAGCCGCCCTTTATCGTTTTGCAGTTACACCTTCTTTTCAGATGACTTCAGATTGCTGGCCTGATCAGCCACCAAGTCGAGCCAGCCACCGGGCTTGTCCTCTTCGTTCGCCGCATTCGCCAGCATACCGGCCAATGCACCCACGTCTTTCTTGCGAGCAGCTTCGACTGCTTCAAGCGCCTGATGGGCTACCAGGATTTTCTGCAGCGCCGGGGTGTTTGCGGTTGCTTCGGTCAGTGGTTTCAGCGGTGGCAAGGCTGCGACTTTGGCAACCAAATCACCCGGCGCCTTCGTGAAGGTCCGTAGAGAGTCCAGGTTATCGAGCATTGGTATTGCAATACCGGTAAGCGGATCGAACGCGCTGATCTCAGGCAAACCAACCTTCCCGGTAAGAATAGGACGAGCCACGTTCATGAGAGGGAGTGCCAGCAACATTCGCGGATCACGCTTTTTAATGCTCAAGCCAATACTGGCCACCGCGATACCGATACCGATGACGCGACCCGCTGTGGCAACCAAAGACAGTTGCTTGTTGGACTCGTTATCGAAATGCACCAGACGTATGCGGAAGTAATCCGTAAAGGGTTCGCGGGGACCAATGCCGGATGTGTTCATAAACCATGCGCGAGAGTCGTGAACCTGATCATCGAACAGTGCAACCAGGTCTTCCTGGCCCTGCCGTACTTTGTTTGGTGCGCTGAACATCTCCTTGTAACGCGCCGTGCCATTGTCGTACAGGTAGTTGTACTCCTCGGCCTCATCCTCCTCGTTGATCGCGTAGACCGTGCCGCCAACCAACATATCAATGATCGTGCTGCCGATTTTCCAGTCATCCAAAATGCCCCACTCTTTGAGGTAGTCATGGCGGAATTCGGCAGCAGCACCCAATAGTTGTACTTGGTCCAGGGGCGGATCGAAGGCTTTTTCCAGACGAATGTTGTCGACCTTTTCCTGGCCTCCGACAATCTGAACATTCAGTTGATATTCTTTTTCCTGCGCCTCGGTATACGTCGGCAGCGGCTGCCCTTGAGCGGCGGCAGCGGACTCAGCGGAGCGACGTGCATAGATCGCTTTCCATGCATCCTGTTGAGCCACGGGCATGTCTTTGTCGACGTTCGCAAAGAAACCACGCTGCGCCAGGCCACCGGCATAACGGTCGATGCGCCAGCCTGTAAGTAGTGCCTGCTCTCGTTTGATCATTTCTTCGAGGGTGCCGACTTTGACTTGAGACTGCCACGCGTTGAAGCGCTTGATCAGCTCGTCTGAAACGTTGAATTCGATCTCCGTATCAGGGGCCATAACACGCCAGATTTCATGAACGTCGGGTTGACGTGCCGGCTCGGGGACTTGCAAAGGTGCGCCTGCTTTAAAAGCTTCCGCGTATAGATGATGAAGCGGAATCTGCGATACCAAATAATCTGTACCCGGTAGTGCCTTACCCTGATTACCAGGTGAGTAACCGCCACCTACATCGGAGTGCACACCGGGGTACAAAAATTCTTCGGTTCCACTTCGATAACTGGATGCTTGTGTATCATCTCGTTGGCCCGCTGAGTTTTTGGGCCTGCGCCGAATAGAGTCCAAGGGAAAGCTGGCACGCTGCTCATGCGCCGATACCAAATGAACGCAACGTTTTAAAAAGTGACAGTCATCTGGCAAAGCAGTGCTCATGCACTTTTCTATAGCTTCATCAGGTAGGCGCATTGTGTCATCAGCCCAACCCATGTGGCCGGCGGCAAAGGGCATGCTATCCGCCATACCCACTGCCGCAACCGTGTCGCAGATGCCCAGAAATTCTATAGAAATAGGCAGTCCGGCAAAGCGGTATTCAGTTTGGCCATCGCTACCAGTGCAACGCGTCAATGTTTGCAGCCAATTGGCGAATGTCCGGGCTTGCGCGGCACCACGCGAAAATCCATACACATACAATCGCATAGCGAGAATATGAGGTTTAACTTCGGCATCGACGCGTTTTTTCAGCGCGTCTTCCAGTTTCTGAATCTCAGGTCGCATTGCTGCTTCGCGTTTTTTTTCTCCATTGGCCAAGAGACCACCGGTGAGCGCAGTCACTAGTCCAGTAGACATGGCATCTATCAGTCCGCGCATTTCAGGTACGCTGAGACCAGTCGATTCCAGTGTCTGCTTCAACGCATCGAGTAATCGAGTGAGTCCCCAGTTGATTCGGTTCTCACCCCCACTCGCAAACATAAGCCCACCATCGCTAGGCGTGTATTCGAGTATGTCAGGGAAAACCGTGCCTACTCCGGGGCTGTAGTAACGGAAATATCCTTGCTCCTGAGCTGAACTGATTCCGCCAATACTGGCATGGAACATTCGAGCAATATTGCTACGCGAGGACGGTGTCGATGCACCATCTGCCTGGTCATTGTTGTTGGTACCATCGAATGCAATGGTGATATGCAGGGACTTGCTGCAAGGTGGGCCGCTTTGAATATTGCCTTTAGCCTGCAACAACTTTCGCTGCTGATTTCCAAACGCGGCTTCATCGCGTTTTTGCAATTTAATATTTTTCGTTAACTGGCCTGGTTCTCTTGGCAATCGTCGAGCCAATGGAAAGTTGGGCGCAGCAAATGCGCTAGCAGGTTTAGGAGCACCTCCTGAATTCAAAAACTCGGACATACGGAGGACTCCTTCGAATTGAAATAAGCTCTATCTGGATAATCGGGGTGTTCCGGTGTATAGCACGTAGTAGAAACACGAACTTTATCGCAAGGCAGGAAATGAACCTGCAGCGCACAAAATTTATCGTCATATTTAGGGATATCAACGATTGCTTTGTGATGAGTGTAGTTAGCGGCATGACGACTGTAATCGCCAGACTCGATTTGACCGTATTTATCCCGTTTTATAGCTGCACGCGGGGCCGGATCACTTTCCCACTCAATAATGGCTTTTAATCCTGGATTCCAGCTTCGAGGTAGCGTGGTACAACAGGTTTGTGAACTTAACCCTCCTTGATACGGGCCTATATTGGGCCCTCCCGCGCCATTCACGGTAAATCGGTTGATGTTGCTAGATGTATGGTTATAGCCCGAGACCGGGGTGCCTAGCATCTCAGACTGTGCTTGACATGCACCTAAGTTCAACACACCAAAAAACAACAAAAAAACATTGGCCAATCGGTGGTTGTTAGAGAACCTAATGTTGGGTACACATTGAGCAATCAAGCTATAACCTCGATAGAAAAAACTTAGCATCAACGCCGTGAAAAATTGCAGACTGCTTTCCTTACTTATACACCTAGACATATATTTGGCCGCTCCATATTCATCGGACAATTAATTAAACATCCGGAAAACCGGGATTGATGCTTGTGCAGGGTCAAAGAATCAGACATGAAGTCAGCTCCTTAACCTGAAAATATGCTTTATCGGGATAGTTCGGATTTGAAGGCGTGTAGCAAGTTGTCGAAACCCGCACCTGATCACACGGTAAAAAATGAACCTGCAACGCGCAGACGCTTTCGCCGTATTGGGGAATATCAACAACCGCCCTGTGATACGAATACTTTTGTCTTTGTTCAGCCATGCGCTTCCTCCATGCGTCGGAGTAAGGACGCTCGCTCCAGGTACTGGAAGAACCGGGTTCAGGATCCTTCTGCCACTCGACGATTGCCTTCAGGCCCGGTGCCCAATGGCGAGGAAGCGCTCCACAGCAGACCTCACTGCCACCACCGTGGTGAGGCCCGATATTCGGACCACCAGCGCCATTCACAGTAAATCGGTTTATCGATGCGGACGTATGGTTGTAACCCGTCACCGGTGCCGCTAGCATTTTCGATGGAGCACTGCTGCAACCACTCAACATCACCACACTCCCTAACACCCACCCACGAACCAGCCAGGAAGAACTCATCCCCCCCAGCCCACGAGCAAGCCCCTCCATCAAATCAACGCCTTCGGCGGCTCATCAATCACAAACGGCGAGTTCTCCACCAGCCACTGTTCAATAAACGGTTCCCGCTCTTCCGGTTCCTTCAACCCCTTCTGATTCGCCGCGATCTGGCTGCGATACAAATGACGAATAAGGCTCTCATTACGACTCAAGCCGTAGTTCTGCGGCACGGCGCAGCGGTCGACGCGGTAGGCGTCGGCTTCGGTCCAGGCGAGCAGATTGGCGACTTGTGGGTGGTCGAACATGACGGGGCCGTTGGCCGGTGTGGGGGCGTGGCGGACGTAGTTGCCGGGCAGGCTTTGTGGGTGTTGGTCGCGGTCGAGCCAGTGCCAGGAGATGACGGCGGCGTGGAAGGCGTTGCTTTGTACCGGGGTCAGGGTTTCGGCGACGGGCAGCAGCATGCGCGGGTCGTAGTAGCGCAGCACGCCTTCGGAGCGGCCCTGGTTCCATTTTGCCTGGGTGTAGCCGCGCAGGTGTTCGGCCAGCGCATCGAACGCCCAAGGGCTGAACAGGGCGACGACGTGTTTGTTGCAGTCGACGGCGCTGATGAAGGTTTTCAGCCAGGCGCGTTGGGCCGTGTCGACGCGCAGCAGCAGCGGGCCGAAATCGGCGATGGCGACTTCCGGGGTGTTTTCAAACAGCTTGGCCAGTTTTGGCCCGTCGGGCTGCTCCGCCAGTTCTTGCAGCAGCGGGTAGTCGAGACTGGTGGCGTCGATCAACAGGTCGAGGTGCGACTGTTTCAGTTGCAGGGCGTTGACCCATAACTCATCCAGCCAGTGCACGTTGCTTGTGTACATGAAGTCGTCCTTTATCGTGCGGCCAAGGCCTGGGCGTTACGTTTGGCCCGGGCCAGGCATTCCTTGCAAACCGGGGGCGGCGCCATCGGTGCGTTGCCGAGAGCCTGAGGCGGCACTGCGCCGGCGATGTCCTTGTCCGCTGCGCCCGGCAGTATCGGCGGTTTGATGCCGATTCCGGTCCCCGAGCCCGCCGATCCACCGGCATTGATCTTCACGATCGGTCCGACCACGGTCACGCCGCCGGCATCCAGTTTGATGAAGCTGCCACCGCCCTTGATGGTCAGTTCCGAGCCGGCCTCGATGACGATTTTCGCCCCAGCCTTCAGATGAATCTCTTTCCCGGCGCTGGTCAGTTGAGCGGTGCCGAGCTTCACATGCTGGTTCTGCCCAACCGTCAGGTGATCATCCACCCGCGTTTCAACCTTGCGATCAGCAATCGTGGTGCGATGTTCTTCAGCCTTCAGCTCGGTGTAGGTGTTCTTCACCACCGTGTCGTGCCGCTCATTGCCGACGCGAATCTTCTGGTCGTGCTCGATGTTTTCATCCCAATCCCGCTGGGCATGAATGAAGATCTGCTCGGCGCCTTTCTTGTCTTCAATCCGCAATTCATTGAACCCGCCACCACCCGGTGAGCTGAGGGTTTTGAACACGCTGCGCGTCTTGTTCGCCGGCAGGTCGTAGGGAACCTGGTTTTCCTTGTGGTACAGGCAACCAGTCACCAACGGTTGATCGGGATCGCCTTCGAGGAAGGTGACGAGGACTTCCATGCCGATGCGCGGGATGACGATGGCGCCGTAGCGGTCGCCGGCCCAGCTTGAGGAGACGCGCATCCAGCAGCTGGTTTTGTCGTCGGCCTGGCCTTCGCGGTCCCAGTGAAATTGCACTTTGATGCGGCCGTACTGGTCGCAGTGGATTTCTTCGCCGGCGGGGCCGGTGACTTTGGCGGTCTGGCTGCCGAGTACTCGCGGTTTCGGGTGTTGCAGTGCCGGGCGGTAGAACACGGCCCATGGGGTGGCGAGGAAGCGGTTGCGATAGCCCTGGTGGAAGTCGTCTTTGTTGTCGGTGGTGTCGCTGGTCACGGACTC
Organism: Pseudomonas sp. BF-B-15; assembly: GCF_019946675.1. Classification (NCBI taxonomy): domain Bacteria; kingdom Pseudomonadati; phylum Pseudomonadota; class Gammaproteobacteria; order Pseudomonadales; family Pseudomonadaceae; genus Pseudomonas; species Pseudomonas sp. BF-B-15. The sequence continues at coordinate 72,591 of NZ_JAGYFZ010000003.1, read as the reverse complement.
TTCGAGGACTTGCGGCTGTTTGCCTTCGTGGACGATTTCGGTGAGCAGCCAGAGGTCGTTCCACTCGGTGCGTGGGTGGTCGGACATTTCCAGAAAGTGGCCGCTGATCAGTCGGGTCTGGTCGCCGTGGCCTTCGGCTTGCTGGTAGTCGGCGCGGTGGCGTTCGAGGATGCGCTGGCTGAGGAATTTGCCGCGCGCGCGGTCGAGGAAGCGGCCGGGGTAGTCGTAGTCTTCCAGGTCCGGCTCGTCGCTCTGAACATCGGGCTTGTAGGCAGCTTCGAGTTGCAGTCGTGGTTTTTCGAAATCGTAGTCGCGGCGCGTGGTGCGGCTGGTGCGGGTTTCCAGGCGCAGTTTGAAGCCTTTGATCACCGGTTCGTCGGCGACCATGCCGCTGCCTTGCACGTACGCGGTTGGCTGGCCGAGTTTGGGGAATACGGTCTGGTCGTCGCCGAACACCAGCAGGTGAGCTTTGGCGCTGTGCTGGAAGTGGTAGTGAATGCCTTCCTCTTCGCACAGGCGCTGGACGAAGTGCAGGTCGGTTTCGTCGTACTGCACGCAGTAGTCGCGGTCCGGGCATGGCTGGCTGAGCTGGAAGTTGTAGGCGTTGCCCTTGATGCCGTGTTCTTCGAGGATCAGCGCGATGATTTTTGGCGCGGACATCTGCTGGTAGATGCGCTGGTTGGTGCGGTGATGCAGGTATTGCAGGTGCGGCACCAGGGAGACTTTGTAGCGGGTCAGGCGCTTGCCGGCATCGCCTTGGGCGACGCGGTAGATCTGGCCGTGGATGCCGCTGCCCTGCGGATCGAACGCCAGGAATGCCTGTTTGTGCAGGAGTTTTTCCAGGTCCAGATCGGGGTTTTCACTGACCAGTTCCAGGTCAAAGCGATACGGCTGGCTGATGCCTTCGGTGCCGGTGAACGACAGCACTTGCAGGTCGCCGACGTAGTCTTCGACAGTCAGGCTGAAGTGCGTTTCGTTAGCTGGGTTGAACATTGCTTGCTCCCTGTTCGGTAGTCATCCGTTACGCCCGAAGTCGCAGACGTTGCAGCAAAGACGAAGTGGCGCCCATGGCGTCACGCAGTTGTGCGGCGGTGATCGTTCGATCGGCCGCATCGAATGCCAGCGCCGTTCGCAGGGCTGGCCAGCAGTGTTTCGGTAGATTTTTCGGGGCGTGCAGCTCGCGCTCCAGGTGTTCGTCACGGGCCTGGGTCGAGGGCAAGCGGCGGAACGGGTGTTTGCCGCCTGCCAATTCGTAAAGCACGCAGGCCACGCCGTAGACGTCGGCGCTGGCGGACAGCGGCTGGCCTTCGAGCAGTTCCGGTGCGGCGTAGCCTGGGGTCCAGGCGTTGAAGCGGTCGCGGCTCAAGTGTGGCAGGCCTGGAAGGATACCCTCCTCGGCCTGGCCCAGACCGAAGTCGAACAGGCGCACGCCTTCTTCGCTGAGCATCACGTTGCTCGGCTTCATGTCGCCGTGCAGCACGCCGCGCGCGTGGGCGTAGGCCAGTGCGTCGAGCAGCGGCAGCGCGATGTCGCGCAGTTCGTTCCACGGCAGGCCGAGCGGTCGCTCGCAGAGCAGTTTGTCCAGGGTCAGCCCACGCATGAGTTCCATGGTGATGAAGGCACGCTGGCAATCGGTGTCCACTTCAAAGGTGTGCGGGCGCAGCACGTTGTTGTGGCGCAGGCGTCGGGTCAGGGCGAACTCGCTGTAGAGCAAGGCGCTGGCGTCCGGCGATTCGGCAAATTCTTCGCTGAGGATTTTCAGCGCGATGTAAGGGTCGGGATCGCCGAACTGTTCGCTCAGCAAGTCCCGTGCACGGTAAACCGCGCCCATGCCGCCGGCACCGAGCAGGCGCTCGATGCGGTAACGCCCTGCCAGCACGTCCGGCAGTTCACCGACGCTGGCCCGTGTCGGCGCCAACGCGGGCTCAGCTTGATGCGACTTGGCAAACGCAAAGTAAGTCAGGTTATTGGCTTGCTCTTCGCTCATCAGCAGGTCGTCGAGCGGCGGCATGAGTTGGGTCATTGGCGGATCACCACGGCCGTCAGGTTGTCCCGGGCCGAGCCACGCAGCGCGCCATCGAACAGACGCTCAAGCGCGACATGCGGCGCGGTCAGGCTCAGGGCGCTACCCAAGGCATCGCTGCTCAGCCCGTTGTACAAACCATCGCTGCACAACAGAAACGCATCACCGGGGTAAACCTCGAGTTCGAGCACGTCCAGCGTCAGCTGCTCGGCCGCCCCGACCGCACGGGTCAAGGCATGCGCGGCGGGATGCGCGCTGGCGTCTTCGACGCTCATCTGTTGCTCGTCGATGAGTTGCTGTTGCAGCGAATGGTCCTTGGACAGCTGATACAAACGCTGGCCGCGCCACAGGTAACAACGGCTGTCGCCAGCCCAGATGCAGGCCGCGCGATTGCCTTCCACCAGCAGCGCCACGACGGTGCTGCCCATGATGCTGTCGTGGCGCCCGGCGGTGACGGTCAACTCCTGACCCAAGCGGCGGTTCAGCCAGTGCAGGCACTGGCGAATGCCTTTGAGTCGTTCGTCGAAGTCATCCTGCGCCGGCAATTCCGCCAGGCTGGCGACGATCAACTGGCTGGCAACGTCGCCGCCCTGATGACCGCCCATGCCGTCCGCGACCACCCACAGCCCCTGCTGCGGGCAGTCGAGAAAAGCATCTTCGTTGCGCGCCCGAACCTTGCCGGCATCGGTGCGCGCAGCGCTGCGCCAGGAACTGGCAACCAGCATCAGAGCTGCACCGGCATGCGGAAGGTGCGCAGCACGCCCATGTCGAACGGGTTCGGCGTGCGCTGGCTGGTCAGCAAGTAGTTGGCGCGCAGGCCACCGACGTCCGCCTTCAGCACCAGCACGTCACGACCGCTGAGGTACTCAGTCTGCATCAGGTCGAACAGGCGGAACAGCGACCACGGGCCGGAGTTCTTCTCAATGCCTATCGGGCGGCCCGCCATCTTGTCCATCACCAGGCTGGTGCGCCCGTCTTCAGCGTCAGTCGGCCATTTGAACGACACCGGCACAATCGGGCCGTGACGGTACTCGATGGTCTTGTCGCCGAACTTGAACTCGGAACGGCTGACAGCCGGGTCGAGGGTGTACGGCTCCAGTTTGAACTGCACTTGCGGTTCCGCCGGGTTGATCGAGAAGAAGCTCTGGCGGATCACTTGGGCCGCGGCCATCTGGTCGAGGTAGACCTTGGAGATCGGCATGCTGTGACCGTCAATGCTGCGCAGACGGTAGTTGCCCGGATCGCCACTCACGAACGGACGCATGTAGGTATCAAAGAAGCGATCGGCAATGCCCTGCGCCTTGAAGAACTCGCGGAAGTCGCTGATCGCCACGTCGCTGGTGCTGTGGGCGCTGAACGGGTAGCGCTTGTTGATCGCCTTGCCGTAGAAGCTGTACAGCTCGCTTTGATAACGCTGGTTCAGGTACTGGTAGGAATCGTTGAGCACTAGACGCCAGGTGTCTTCGGCCAGCACGTTGAACCACACGCTGACCGGGCGCGGCAGACGGTTCGAGGCATTGCGCAGGTTGCTCAGCGCATCACGCTGGCCGCTCATGCGGGTCTTGGCCATTTCGAACGCGGCCTGCTCCGGCGCACTGGCGCGGGCGAGGCTCGACAGCTGCATTTGCAGGTCGTTGAGCGCCGTCAGCGCCGGAGTCAAATCAGCGGCCGGGCCGTTGTTGTCATCCAGCAAACGGTGCAGCGGTTCGAAGCGGCGTTGCAGGGATTTCTTCGCGGTGTCCGGCAGGTTTTTGATCGCGGCCATGTCCGAGGCTTTGTCCGCGGCGGCAGACGCCAGTTTGCCCAGCTTGCCCAACTTGCCTTTCTGCTCGCCCAGTGCTGCAGCGGCATCAGCCGCTTGATCAACCGCCTCGGCTTCTGCCGGGAACCGGGTGTTCTCGCGCACTTCCACCAGCAGTTGCAGCACCGGCGAGTTGGCCGAGGTCAGGCCCGCCAGTTGCTCGGCGCCCTCACTGAAATCGCTTATCGGAGGCAGTGCAACCTGGCCCACGGCTTCGCTCCAGAAGTTGGCGTAGTCGCGGAAATACAGCTGCTCCAGTTCGACCATCAGGCGACGCAAGTCCATGCCGCTGATGCCCGAACCTTCGCCCAGCACCCAGTTGTCACGCAGGATGTCGGTGACCAGCGCACTGCCCTGCACCGAGAAATACTGCTGATAACCCTGCTGGGTGTAGAAGCCCGGGATCACGTAATCGGTGCCGACAAACAGCGCGCCTTGCGGGCCCAGGTGTTGGCTCAAACGGTATTCCGGCAGGTCTCGGGCCTGCTCGCGCAGCATCCGGTAAACCACGTTGGCCAGCGACTCGCTGCGCAGTACCTGACGCGCCTGAGCCACCAGTTGATCGTTCAGCGGGTAGATAAACGGAAGCTTGAGCAAGCGCTCGAAGTGCGTGTTCAGGCCGTTCTGCACCGCCGTGTTGCCGGCGTAACGCAGGGACCAGTCAGTCGCGACCCAATCCTTGAGCCACACCGCATCGCGGCGATCTTTCATGTTCAGCATCAGGTACGCGCGCAAGCTGTTGAGCAGGCGTTCGCGGTCCTTCATGTTGGCGCGGATCTGCCCTTCCAGCAGGGTCGCGACCTTCGGCAGCAATTGCTTTTCGAGCTCGCGCTCGTAAGCCGCCTTGACCACCGGGTTGACGTCTTCGCCCTGATACAGACCGCCACGCTCGTGGTAACCCACATCGCCCTTTTTCGGGAACACCTGGGTCGCTGCGTAGCTGGTGTCGAGGGTCTTCAGTACCGCCATCGAATCATCACGTGCGGTCAAGGCCGAGCGCTGTTGCGTCCAGGTTTGTGCCAGGTTGCGCAGGTTTTCCAGGCGCTCATAGTTGGCCGAGAAACCGCTCGCCCACAGCAGGCCGAACAGGCCCAACGCCGCCAACGCACCGACGTACAACGCACGCTGGCCCCAATGGATGCGGCTGCGTTCGCGCTTGTCCAGACCGGCCAGATCGGCCTCAGGGAAAATCACCCGGCTGAGCAAATGGTGAATGAACCGCGAACGGCCGCTGCGCAGGGTTGGCAATACGCCGGAATTGATCCCCAGATTGGCGCCGATGCCGGCGGTGGTCTGGTCCATTTCCTGGGTCAGGTGCGGTGCGCTGGTCAGGTAGAAACCGCGCAACTGGCTGACACGCTGATAACGGTTGCCGGTGAACGCCATGTCGACGAACAGGCACAGGCGCTCGCCGATCTGCCCCAGTTGATGCGGGAAGTCGAGGATGCGGCCACGGCGCTGGGTGTCGCGCTCCTGGTGCATGCGCATGATCACTTGGCTGTTCAGGCGACGCAGCAGCTCTTCGAACTCGGCGCGCAGCACGGTGACGTCGGTGCCGCTCTGCTCTTTGCGGAAGCTGGTGCCGAGCACCTGATCGCTTTCTTCGCGGGTCAGCTGGTCGAAGAACTCGTCGAAACCGAGCAACTGGTCAGCCTTGCTGAGGACCAGATAGATCGGCACATCGACGTGCAGTTTCTGATGCACGTCTTGCAGGCGCGCACGCACCTGACGCGCCAGCGTCTCCAGATCCTGCTCGTTAGCGCCCAGCAGCAATTCCACGGGAATGGTCACCAGCACGCCGTTCAACGGACGGTTGCGACGACGCTTGCGCAGCAGGTCGAGCAAAGTGCTCCAGGCGCTGCCATCGACTTCGGCATCCGCCTGGGTCAGGTAACGACCGGCGGTGTCGATCAGCACACCGTGGTCGGCGAAATACCAGTCGCAATGACGAGTGCCGAGGGTATCGCGGGTCAGTTTGCGGTCGATCTTGTTGATCGGAAACTCAAGGCCCGAGAAGTCCAGCAGGCTGGTCTTTCCGCTGCCCTGCGGGCCGATCAGCAAGTACCACGGCAAATCACTGCGCCAGCGTTCGCTGCGGCCGCGATAGAGGCTCGAGGTCTTCAGGGTTTTCAGGGCGTCCTTGAAACGCTCCTTCAACTCCTTCTGCTCTTCGTCGATCAACTCTTCACGGCGGATACGATCCTGACCATCCTCAGTCTCTTCGACCGCTTTTTTGCGCACACCGGCGCGCCAGCTGACGAAGACCATGGTCAGGCCCCAGATCAGGAACAGCACACTGATGGTCAGCAGGCGGGAGGTCGAACCTTCCCAGAACTTGTAGTCATCGACGGCCAACAGCGGCCCGACAAACCAGACCAGCAGCGCGACGAACAGCACCAGCAGCAAGGTCCAGACCCAGGTCTGGCGCACGAACGCGCCGACTTTCTTGAAAAACTTTTTCATCACACGTCCCTGTTTACGGCTGCGACAGCGGCTGGGCCGCGGCGGAATCCAGCGGCTGATAAGGTTGCAGAACGGTGTCGCGCTGCTCGCCCAAGACCCAGGCGAACCCCGAATACATCACCACCAGGCAGACCACGGTGAACAGCACCACCATCCACGCCGGCACGATGCGCACCAGGCTGCGACGCTGGTCGTTCAAGCCTTCCCAATGCGGCGACAGTTCACGCGGCACGTCGCCGCGCAGCTGACGAATCTGCCGATACAAGGCGTCGCGGATGCCTTCGAGTTCGAGCATGCCGCGCGCTTGCACGCGGTACTTGCCTTCGAAACCGAGGGACAGGCACAGGTACATCAGCTCCAGCATTGGCAGGTGCTTGACCGGGTTTTTCGACAGGCGATCCAGCAACTGGAAGAACTTCTCGCCACCGAAGGTTTCGTTGTGGAAGCTGCTGAGCAGGCTCATCTGCGACCACTCGCTTTCGTTGCCCCACGGCGTGGTCACGACGGCTTCATCGACCACGGTGCAGAGCACGTAACGCGCAGCCATCACCTGGCTGCTTTCGGCGCCGTTGTGCAGCGCGCGCACTTCAAACAGTTTCAGCCCGGCGGTCAGGCGCTCGTTGAGCGCGTACATGTCTTCGCGGCTTTCGCTGTGCTTGAGGCGAACCACTTCCGACAACAGGTCGGAACCGGCGGCCACCAGCGAATTGAGGCTGATGTTGAAGGTCTCTGCCGGGCGCAGGCGCGCGGCGTAGATCATCCGCTCTTCGAGTTGTTCGAAACGCGGCGGTGCAGCGAAGTCGGTCAGCGGACTTTGCGCCGGGCCGTGGCCCTGGCGGTCGAGCAAGACGGTTTTATCGTCCTGATGGTGTTCCATGTCCTTGATCATGTCGGTCAGTTCCTGATGGCCCAGAATTTCAATTCAAGCTCGGCGAATTCGCCGGACACGTGGAACGCGAAGCCGCCGGAGCGCTCCAGTTGTGCCAGGTCTTCGGAACTGAGTTCGAGAATGAAATAGGTTTTGTTGGAGTGGAACGCGATCTGCCGTGGGGCCACCGGCAACGGTTTGACCTTGATGCCCGGCAGGTGAAGGTTGACCAGTTGGCGGATGCGCTCCACCGGGCCGACCTTGAGGTGCGCCGGCAAGCGGTGGCGCAGTTCTTCGGAATCGCAGTTGGCACTGGCCGCGAGCACGAACGACGCCGAGCCCAGCAGTTTGTGGTCGTGCAACGGCGAGACGATGATCCCGTACTGACGTGCTTGCAGCACCAGTTCGATGGCGTGCTGTTCGAGCACCATCGACAGCACCTGACGAATCGCTTCCATCAGTTTGCGAAAGCTCGCGCCCTGATCGCTGTGCTGGTAACGGCTGTCCAGACGCGGGCGTTTGCTATCGCTGGAGAAGGTCGCCAGATCACCGAGCATGGTCAGCAGCGTGCGGTACAACTCTTCCGGGTGAACCTGTTCCAGACCGAGGTAGTGACGCAGCAGTAGCTCGGTGCGGTTGATCAGTTGCAGCATCATGAAGTCGCCGACTTCCGCGCCACCGACCTTGCCGTTGGAGCGAATGCGCTCGGCGATGGTGTCGCCCCGGTGACCGAGCATGCTGATCACTTCTTTCAGGCACGACAGCAAGTAGCTGGAGGAATGCGCCTGAATGTAGGTCGGCACGAAATCCGGATCGAGGCTGATCACGCCGTCGGGCGTGGTGTCGAGCACGTCGCAGATCTTCAGCTTCACGTAGGCCTGATCGCTCTGCTGCTCGCCGAGCAACAGTTTGAAGTCCGGGCGGCCGCAGCTGACCTGGCTGGCGGAATCGTCGCCGGCGTTGGAGTCGGCCACTTCCGCTTCGTACGCGGTGTAGCGCGCCAGCACGTCGGATTGCTCCGGGCGGCGCGACTCGATGTGGTTACCGGTGACCAGCGGCAGCGCCAGGTAAATCGGCGTGTTGCCGGTGTTCGGCGGCACGTCCAGCGCCAGTGGCTCGGTGTTGCCGCCGAGTTCGAACAGGCTGCCGTCCGGCAGAATCCCCGAGGCCTGGCTGATCACCAGTTTGCCCATGTTGAGGAACTGCAAATCGATGTCGAGATTGAGGAAACCCCAGGTGTAACTGCCCAGCAACTGGGTGCGGGTTTTCATCTGGTGGTCGTAGTAGCGATCGTTGTGCTGGAAGTGCTGCGGACGCAGCAGCATGCCTTCCTGCCAAATGACTTTATGGGAATTCATGATCAGTCATCCGCCTTGGCGAGCTTTTCGTTGCTGTTGCGAATACCGGCCTGGTCGAGGGTCAGGTCAGCCTCGGTGACTTCCAGCGGGGTGACTTGCACCGTGTAGCGCCATTTGGTTTCCGGCAGGTCGCGGTAGGCCGCGAGGATCCCGACGTAACGGCTGCCCTCCTCCACGCTGAGTTTCAGCTCGATGGTTTCGCCCGGGCGCAGTTCGAGTTCTTCGCTGGCCACCAGGTCTGGGGCCAGGGATTCCTTGGCGCGCTCGTACAGGCTGAAGAAGTCGGCGTTCTCGAATGTCACCGGGTGCTTGAGCTCGAACAGACGCACGACAACCGGCGACGGGCGCCCGTTGAGGTCCGGGTTCAGCTGATCGCTGCCGGTGAGCTTCAGGTTGACCTTGGTCACTTTGGAATACGGCGACAGCGACGAACAACCGGCCAGCAGCACCAGCACCGCGAACGCAGTCAGCATCTTGAAAAAAGCGGTCGAGCAGCGAGACATGCGCATCATCCTTGGTGGTCGGTGTGAAGGGTGGAAATCAGGCGGATCTGTTCTTCGTAGGCCTGAGCGAAGTCGCGGGCCAGCAGGCGCTCGCTCCAGTCATCGTCCTGACGCAGGGCCTGGTGATAACGACCGTACGCTCTCCAGCGGCTGCCGGAAGTGGCCAGCAACGGCTTGTTGTCGCGCTCGAAACGCAGGGTCAGTTGCTGCGGCGAGAAGTGCTCCAGGGTGCCGCGAACGGCGGCGCGGCTGGCGGTCAGCAAGGCCACCTGATGCGCCTGCAAATCGCGGAACGCGCGGGAGATCGACTGCTCGGCCGGCAACTGGCCCGGCTTGTTCGGCTGCAACAGAATGCCCAGCGCTTCACCGGCATCGACGGCGAATTTCAGCGGGTTTTTGTTCGTACCTTGCACGGTGGTCTGGGCCAGACGCAGTTCGTTTTTCAGTTCGCTGCGGGTGCGCAGGCTCTGCTGCAAACCGCCGACGCTTTGCTTGAGCAGGCGTGCCGCGTTCAGCGCCAGGGCTTCGCGGGCGTCGTGGTCGAGGCCTTTGAGGTCCACGCCCAGCGCTGCACCGAAGTGCTCCCAGAAACCTTCGCTCTGGCGCTCAGGCGCTTTTGCGACAGGGCTTGGTGCGGGTTCGGCGGGGGCGTTGATCAACTCCGGCACCATCAGGCTTTCCATGTCGATGCGCGCATAGTCGGCGCGCTGACGGGTGTCCTCGATGGTGGTGCTCGGGGTGATCAGCTCTTCGATTTCCGAGTACACGCGCTCTTGCTGATCAAGGGCGTTCAGCGGATCGAGGTCAAGGAACGCGTCATCCGGGATGATGCTGCCCGCTGCTTGTGGGCGACCGACTTCGACGTCGAAGGTCGCCGGGTCACGCACCAGCCGCGCACGGATCTCGAAATCACCCAGCACGTAGGTGCTGCCATGCTCGATGCGCATCGGTTCGCCCTTGCGCAGGCGTGCGCCGCTCCCGCCATCCTGGACACCGTTGCTGCTGGTGTCGGTCAGGAAGAACGTCCCTTCGCGAAAGCTGATGTCCACATGGTGATTGGACAGGTGACGCTTGCGGTCCGGGATGATCCAGTCGCAATCCTCGCCCCGGCCAATCACGCCGCCGGCCTGCTTGAAGGTCTTCTGGCACAGCTCCGTGGGCACGAACTGCTTGGTGTTCAGCATTTCGAAAACCAATTCCATGGTGATACTCCTTGCGGTCACTTGCCGCGATTGACCGCCTGCGGATCACCCAATGGGCGATAGGTGTTGTCGTTGAATTTGTAATTGCCGCTGCAGCCGCCAAGGCCGCATAGAACGACGAGGGTCAGCAGGACGGCTTGCCAGTGACGAACAGACATCAGAGGGTCTCCAGGGGTAGACAAAGCACAAAGCGCCGGCCCGTTCGGGCGGCGCTATCAGAAGCGAATGAGGTGAAATCGACGGTCATTTGCCTAGCCATCGAAGTCACCGAGATTGATGTTCAGGCGCCCGAGGCGGTACAGCAGCGTGCGACGCGGCAGCCCAAGTTCGCGGGCCGCGAGGGTCTGGTTGCCGTCGTTTTTGCGCAGACAATCGAGCAGCAGGCTGCGTTCGACCTGCTCCAGGCGTTCACGCAGGTTCAGGCTGTTGTCTTCCGGCACGGCTTCCATGCGCAGGGAGAAATGCTCGGCCAGCAACTCGCCGCCCTCGCACAGCAACACCGCGCGCTCGACCAGGCCTTTGAGTTCGCGCACGTTGCCGGGGAACGCATAACCGGACAGGTGATCCAGCGCCGCGTCGGACCAACGCACCGCATCGCGCTGCAAGAACGAGCAGGCCTTGTCGGCGAAGTGCCGGGCGAGATCAAGGATGTCGCCTTCACGTTGACGCAGGGCCGGCAGTTCAATCGGGAATTGCGCGAGGCGGTAGTACAAGTCCTCGCGGAATTTGCCTTCACTCACCAGCACCGACAAATCCCGGTGCGTCGCGGCGATGATGCGCACGTCGATCTTGTGGGTGTCGTTGGAGCCCAGCGGGCGGATCTCGCCCTCCTGCAACACGCGCAGCAACTTGGCTTGCAGCGACAGCGGCATGTCGCCGATTTCATCGAGCAACAAGGTGCCGCCATTGGCCGCGTCGAACAGCCCGGCGCGGTCGCGATCCGCGCCGGTGAAGGCGCCTTTGCGGTAGCCGAACAGTTCGCTTTCCAGCAGGTTCTCGGGGAACGCCGCGCAGTTCTGCACGATGAACGCCTGGGAACGGCGCGGGCCGCAGTCGTGAATGGCGCGTGCGACCACTTCCTTGCCGGTGCCGGTCTCGCCGCGCAGCAGCACGGTGTACGGGCTGTGCAGGACTTTGCTGATCAGCGAATAGGTTTCGCGCATGGCCTTGCTCTTGCCGATCAAGCCGTAACCACTGGCGCTCGGGACGCTGGCCTTCAATGGCCGTGCATCACCGACTGGCTGACGCAGACGTTGCAGCAGATGCAGTTGGCCGAGCACAAACGAACCCAGTTGCCCGAGGGAATCGGCAAAGCCTTGCAGGTCCATGTGCCGGCGACTGGCGCACAGCAGCAAACCTTCGACCGCTTTCTGCTGGTTGACCAGCGGCACGCACAGCAGCGACTGCCACGGCGTGGCCTGCGGCGGCAGGAAGCTGGTTTCGTGCAGGCTGCCGCTCAGTTCGCCGAGGCTCACCACGCGGTTCTGGCACAGGGCGAATTGCAGCAGTTGTTCACCGTTGTAATCCGCCGGCAGGCTCGCCGACTCGCGTGGTTGCAGAATGCCGTTCAGGCATTCGGCGTTCATCCCCAGGCACGTGTGGGTCGCGTCCAGCAGGTACAACTGTGTCAGCTCGCAGCCGCTGAGTTCCGCCACCCCGCGCACGAAGTCACCCAGCAGCGCAGCGCCGTCCGCCGCGCGCGACAGGCTGGCGAACTGCGCCAGCAACGCTTCGGCATACACCAGCGGTTGCGGCACTTGAGTGAACATCACACCCACCTCAGGCGAACTCGCAGGTCACGCTGGCGCCGCCGTCGAGCGTCGCGTGGACGCGCTTGAGGCTTTCACCGGTGGCCATCGCGTCGAGCAAGCGGTCGGCCACTAGCGGCAGTACGTGCAGGTCCAGCAAGTGGTCGATCAGACGCGCGCCGCTGTCGCTTTGGGTGCAGCGTTCGGCCAAGTGATCGACGAGGTCTTGCGAGTAGCTGAAATCCAGCTGACGACGGTTCAGGCGTTCGCCCAGACGACCGAGTTTGATTTCGATCAGCTCGCGCAGCACCGGGCCGCCGACCGGGTAGTAAGGCACCACGCGCATCCGCGCCAGCAGCGCCGGTTTGAAGTGTTTGCTGAGCACCGGGCGAATGGTTTCTTCCAGCACTTCGGCGGTTGGACGTGCGCCGTTTTCGCAAAGGTCGCTGATGCGGTCACTGCCCAGGTTCGAAGTCATGAGGATCAGCGTGTTACGGAAGTCGATCTCGCGACCTTCGCCGTCGTTGGCCACGCCTTTGTCGAAGATTTGGTAGAACAGGTTGAGCACGTCCGGGTCAGCCTTTTCGACTTCATCGAGCAGCACAACGGAGTACGGCTTCTGCCGCACGGCTTCGGTGAGCATGCCGCCCTCGCCGTAGCCGACGTAGCCCGGCGGCGCACCGATAAGGCGCGACACGGTGTGCTTCTCCTGGAACTCGGACATGTTGATGGTGGTGATGAAACGATCACCGCCGTACAGCAAATCGGCGAGGGCCAGCGCGGTTTCGGTCTTGCCGACACCGCTCGGGCCGACCAGCAGGAACACGCCCACCGGTGCATCCGGTTTGTTCAGGCCGGCAGCGGTGGCGCGCATCGAGCGGTCCAGTGCGTGAACGGCTTGTTCCTGACCACGGATGCGGGTACGCAGGTCGGTGGCGAAACTGGCGACCTTGGCATTGTGCTCACGGGCCAGTTGCGCCAATGGCACACCGGTCCAGGCGCTGATGACTTCGGCGACCAGACGTGGGCAGACTTCGAAACTGACCAGGCGTTCTTTGACCTGAGCATCGGTCAGGGCTTTGTGAGTTTCGTTGAGCGCGGTTTCGAGGGACGCGACGTCATTCATCGTTTCGAGGGTTTCGATCACGGTGCCTTCGGCGTCTTCTTCAACCGTGACGGTCGGCTCGACGGCAGCAGCCTCGCGAGCCTTGGCCAGTTGCTGGCGCAGATCCAACAGGCGCTCGGCCAGTTCTTTCTGCTCGGTCCACAGCGTTTCGAGAGCGACCATTTCGTCTTCGGCGGCAGCCAGGCGATCTTCCAAGGCATCCAGCGCTTCGTGATCAATCAACAAACCGGCCTCGGCATCACGACGCAGCGCCTGACGCTGACGGCCCCCTTCAGCCAGCTCGCCACGCAGACGCTCAAGGCTTTCCGGTGCGGCGGCGAGGCTGATGCGAACGCGGGCGCAGGCGGTGTCGAGCACATCGACGGCCTTGTCCGGCAGTTGACGGCCGGCGAGGTAACGGGCGGACAATTCCGCCGCCGCCACCACCGCGTCGTCGCGCAGGTAGATGCCGTGGCTCTTCTCGTAGACCTGCGCCAAACCACGGAGGATGGTCACCGCTTCGCTGACGGTCGGTTCGTGCAGTTGCACCGGCTGGAAACGACGGGCCAGGGCCGGGTCTTTTTCGAAGTACTTCTTGTACTCCGCCCACGTGGTGGCGGCGATGGTGCGCAACTCGCCACGGGCCAAGGCTGGTTTGAGCAGGTTGGCCGCATCGGAACCACCGGCATTGCCGCCCGCGCCGATCAACGTGTGGGCTTCGTCAATGAACAGGATGATCGGCTTCGGCGAGGCTTTGACTTCGTCGATCACGCCTTTGAGGCGACGCTCGAATTCACCTTTGACGCTGGCGCCGGCCTGCAACAGGCCCATGTCCAGCGACAGCAGCTCGACGCCTTTCAACACTTGCGGCACTTCACCGGCGGCAATGCGCGAGGCCAGGCCTTCGACAATCGCGGTTTTACCAACACCAGCTTCGCCGACCACAATCGGGTTGTTTTTGCGGCGACGGGCGAGGATGTCGACCATCTGCCGGATCGCGCCATCGCGGCACAGCACCGGGTCGAGTTTGCCGTCGCGGGCCTGTTGGGTCAGGTTGTGGGTGAAGCGCTGCAGCAGTGATTCGCCCGGTACGGCAGGCTTACCGGTGGCCGGTTGCTCTTTCTGCGACAGGGCAAATTCTTTCAGGCGCTCAATGTTCAGCTTGGCCAGCAACGACTGGTAGCGGCTGCCGGCGTAGCGCATCGGGTTGCGCAGCAGCGCGAGGATCAACGCGGCTTGCTCGACCTGGCTCTGGCCCAGTTCAAGGTTGGCCACCAGCAACGCGTCTTGCAGCCACTGCACCAGTTCCGGGGCGAACACCGGATTGCGCGAGGCGCTGTGCTCGACCCGCGATTGCAGCGCGGCGCTCAGCTCGCCGGCATCCACTTCGGCGTCTTGCAACGCGCGTGCGAGCAGGCCTTGCGGGCGCTCCAGCAGGCCCAGCAGCAAGTCTTCGACGAGGATCTTGCTGCCGCCACGGGCGACGCAACGCTCGGCAGAACTTTCCAGATCACGACGGGTTTCGGCGTCCAGCGCCTGGATAAGTTGTTGCAGGTCTACGTTGATCATTGGTCATCTGTCCTTAATGAATTTTGCTGCCCAGGGTCACCACGCCGTCCGCTTTTTCGCGGCCCAGCCAACTGGTCCATCCCAGGCGACAGGCGTTCTGCTCACCGATGCGCAGTTCGCGGATTTCTTCCTGGCGCAACACCAGGCGAATGTCGTAGTCGAGCGGGTCACGCAGGGTGAACCGCACCAGCGCGCACAACGGCTGGTAGCCGAAACCGATTGGCAGGAACTCGTGAAAGCGTTGCCAGTCGAGTTCGCGGATGTGAATGCGGAATTTGCCGCTGCGGTCGCGCACGTGTTCGCCCAGCACCAGGTCTTCGCCGAGCAGGCTGTTGGCGCGACCCAGACGGTTGCGCTGCTCGTCGAGAATTTCCACGCGGCGCTCGATGCATTGCTCGATGGTCAGCTCGGCGTGCTTGAAGTAGTAACGCAGCACCGCTTCGATCAGCGCCGCCGAGTGCGCCCGCAAGCTGAGCAAACCGAGGTACGGCAGCAGACGTTTCCAGTTCAGTTCCTGGGCCTTGCGGATCTCTTCGCCGCCAAGGCCGATCAAGGCAAACAGCTGCGCCGAGAACGGGTCGAGCGCGCCGCTCTGGAAGCTGGCGCGGTAGCGGTATTTGCGCCAGATCGGCAGCATCAGCCGTTGCAGGCGATGGTGAAACAGGTCGAGAAAATTGCGGGTCGGGTTGCCGTCTTCGCTGTCGCCCAGCGCCTGTTCGCCGTAGAACGCCGGCAGCGGCGAACCGGAACCGACCAGGCCGATCAGGTTGAACCGCAGGCGCGCACGCATGTGCCCGTGCTCATTGAAAAACTCCACGCGATCAACGTCGCTGCCAGGGAAACCCAGGCTCGGGTTGGCCTGGAACTCCAGCTGGTCGTACAGGTCGTCTTCGCTCAGGTGCGGGTGGGCCTCGCGCAGCCGGTCAATCACCAGCAGCACGGCCTGAAACAGCGAGTACTCGCGTATTCCTCGGGTCAGTCCGCTTAAAGAAGCGGCTGCAGGCCCATACGTGGTGTCCATTGGTACACCTCTCCCTGTGTGCTTTTTACCCGCAGCTCGTGGTACGAATTGAGACTGGCGTAAAGCGCGAAAAACTCGTTGAGAACCGAAGCGAAAACGAACAGATCGCCCTCGCCGATATACCCTTCCGGGTCGATGGTCAGCTCGGTGCGCAACCCGCGAACCGGCAACCCTCTGTGCAACCGGTCGACGTGGTGGTGCTTGATCGACTTGAGCCCGCCGAGCAGGCGCTTGCTGACTTTTTCCGCGTGTTGGTCGTAGTAGCGCGGCAAGTCGTAGGTTTCGAGAATCACCTTCAACGCATTGACGTCGGCCAGGGACAAATAGTTAAGCGACATGTTGCTGATCAACTTCC
Organism: Pseudomonas sp. BF-B-15; assembly: GCF_019946675.1. Classification (NCBI taxonomy): domain Bacteria; kingdom Pseudomonadati; phylum Pseudomonadota; class Gammaproteobacteria; order Pseudomonadales; family Pseudomonadaceae; genus Pseudomonas; species Pseudomonas sp. BF-B-15. The sequence continues at coordinate 56,575 of NZ_JAGYFZ010000003.1, read as the reverse complement.
AGAGGAAGTCGCGGTTCAGCGGCGGCGCGAAACTCGACGTGGCCGGGGTGATGTTGCGGAAGCTCAAAAACTCCGGCGTCTCTTCGCAGGCCATGCAGATGTCGCCGAGCTTGAGCTTGCGCGGCAGGTTCTGGTTGGTGCACATCAGCTCGATCGACAGGGTTTCGTGGGCTTCGGTGTGGCGGATGCCGAAGCTCAGGTAGGTGTCGAGGCCGTCGTGCAGCAAGGAGGAACGCTGGCGAATGCTGTAATGGGGACGGCTGTTGGGCACGTCGAAACTCGGGTCGTGCTCGAAGGATTCGAACGGCACGTACTCCTGATAACCGAGGCCGCCGGGCTTCCAGCCGGTCACGGTTTCCACCGAGAACACGCCGCAATTTTGCAGATCGAATTCGGCGGGCAGCAGCAGGTATTCGTCCTGCTTGCCGTCGAGGCGGATCGGCAAGGCGTCGTGCTTGAACAGGTTGACGATGGGCGTGCAGTAGAGCTTCACGTTATCCAGCGTCGGACGCATGCGCATGATGCCGCTCTTGCGAATGTCGAAGCGCAATTCGAGGCCGCGCATCTGCTTGAGCGTGTCTTCCGGCAAGGCTTTGAGCAGGTCCAGACCGTTGATATCAACGAAGAGGAATTTGTCCTGGAAGGCGAAGTATTCCTGCAAGTAGCGGTAGCCGCGGAAGGTGTTCAGCGGATACGGGATCAACGCTTCTTCTTCGGCAAAACCCACCGGTTGCACACGGTCGCCAGGCATCTTGAACGCCATCGGCGTGCCGTTGACACCGTTGATGGGCTTACCGGCGCCGTCCAGCGGGATCAACTCGATGCCTTCCAGATTGCGCAGCAGGCTCAGGTACAGCATCTGGCTGATGTAGCGCTCACCGGCGAAGTGCAGACGCAGGCGGCTCAGTTCCAACTCACCGAGATGACCGTCAGCACTCATCTCCAAACGCAGGCTCAACAGCGAACCGTCGCCCTTCACCGAGTAATTCAGCGCGGCCAGATCCAGCGGCAACACCTCGGTTGGGTAGCAGGTGCGGAAGCGGCAACGCACGTCATCGATTGGCACGCTCTCGATCGGCGTGTCGCGCTCGACCATCAGCGCCGGACCCGAGCGTTTCAACGGGTCGAACTGCAAAATGCTGAACGCCGGCAGCGGCCGCATGTAGTTGGGCCACAGCAGGTGCATCAGGGAATGGCTGAGCTCCGGCAGCTCGTCGTCGAGCTTCTGACGCAGGCGGCCGGTCAGGAACGCAAAACCCTCCAGCAACCGCTCCACGTCTGGATCTCGGCCGGCCTGCCCGAGAAAAGGCGCCAACGCCGGGCTACGCTCGGCGAATCGACGACCTAACTGGCGAAGTGCGGTGAGTTCGCTTTGGTAGTAGTGGTTAAAGGACACGGGGTACCTTCCTGGTGGTGGATCTCATGAAAAAACTGTCCTGTGGATTTCGCTCGACGCTCGACCTGATCATTGGATGGCACCTGCAAGTCGGCTCGGCTGATTACGATCAGCGATGTTTCGCAATGACCAACGCAACTCGATGACTTGAGTAGCGAGAATCGCCAGCAGCGTGGCACTGCCTTGGGCCACGCCGTAAAACAAAGCTCTAAGCGGATTCTCTGGCAGCATCCAGAGCAAGATGAAGCCCACCATCAGACACAAGATCACAAGCTTGGCGATGAGGCTCGGAATCAACGCAGCGAACAGATTGACGCCCAGAAAAATATAAAACAGCGCGTAACTGGCCATGCCGATCGCAACACCGTGTGATGTGAAACCGCCATTCAGATTCTTGTAAGCATGCACAACCGCGTCATTCAAAAACGCGTAGGCCACACATCCGAAGGCATGGACAAACAGACACATGGCGAGACGGGCGTAGTTACTCATGCGGGCCTCAGATTCCCGTACCACGTACCAACGCCATGGATAACTACAACAACCGCCAGAACGAAAAGCGTTAGAACGCGGTGCAGGCGCGATTCCCGAGCAGTGCGATTCAGGGCCGTCACGAGCAATGCCAGGCTCAACAAGGCCAGACAGCCGAAAAGATCACTGTCGGCAACGACAGCCAAGTAGCCTTCAATTTCATATGCCCGGTACATGTCGATCAATTTTCCATGTGGGTATAAAGGTGTATTGTTAACATCAATTGCCATTCACACTTAATTAAAAGCTGGACAGCCCTTAACCTCAAAGATCAGCGACATTCTGGAACTATCCAACTTTCCCAACCTTCGGAGCCTGGATACACAATCATCTCACCACGAAACTCTGGAGCGACGCCGGCATTTCCTTCACTCATCCAGAGATACCATTCCGACGTTTTCAATAACTCATCATTCTTTGTGTAAACACGATAAAAATACGGACTACTGAAATACTTAAATATACGATCAGCCACTACGCCCAGAAACTTATAATCTGGTACATACGTACCGATGAAACATTCGCCCGAATCATTCCAATCCTTGTGCAAAGGCTTAGCAGCCCATGAGCTCTGCACCTTCAACCCAAGAAGGACGAATACCGGTAAAAGCATAAACAATGAGAGAATGATCACTCGTTTTCTAGGAGCAGCTCTCATGGCGCAACCTTAGGCTTGATTGACCGTTGCGAAAACTCGGAAAAATCTACAGAAGTAAAACGATGATGAATTGCTACGGGTATTTTTTTAACAGTTGAATACACAAACAGATCGCCACCCTTACCAAACTTATTACGATAGTTATTGTAACTATCATTGGTAACTTTGAAATAAACTTTCCCGTCAGTCTCGTAGGTTTCCGGCGCAGTGAAGAATGCAAAAACACTAGGTTTAACAACGCCAGTGTGGTTCCAGTACCCTAATAGCTGATCAGAGCCATCCTCATTCAAAAACTCATACGTATCACGCACATAACATCCAATCTCTTCAATTTGCAGTGTGGCCGCCATTCTTTTGGTCTTGGGCGTAGTAGTGAATTTTGTAACTGCAAACTTAATTACAAACCCCCCTAAAGTCCCGTACACATCATCTAGAGGATTATTCTTTTTTTCCGACGTCGATATCCCAATGGACTTGAAGTTATATTGCGTAGCGGTTTCCAGCATCCTCGCACTCAATGCACTGTAATCATGAATTCCCCCTACAAGATCCTGGTTTGCCTCATCGAGAATCCCAAGTTTTCTCATACACGTCATAAACTGCAAAAGACCTGGCGCCAGTTGCGTCAAACCTTTTTGACGACCGATAAGTTCATTGTATTGACTGGGATTTGTCGCCTTGGCGATAAGCCCTTTGATGAGTTCACCCGTGTGGGGTGAAGCAGTCGTGAGCCAATCAAAATTCAGATCATCGAACAGCTTCTCCTGGGTAATCTTGTCAACGGCCAGACGCCCCCGTTTTTCGTTTGAAGACATCACAAAAGGCGCACCGTCAAACCACCGCTGCATGAGCCGGGCGCTTTCCTTCCAGCCCATCTTCGTCATCACACCTGGAATATCCGTGATCTGGAACTCTTCCACAGTCGCCTCCACTGGCTTCTTGTCAGAAGAAGGAGTGAGTTGAGCTGTTACGGGGGCTGGTGCAGACATGTGATGGTCCCTTATGCAATCACGAGAGAAGACTGTGCTTCGAAGGTGAGCGTGACACTTTCAGCCAGGTGAGAAGCGATCGGTGCCGTTTTGCCCTGTGCATCCGTAACGCCTTTAATCTCTTTGCCAGAAGCCGTGCGCAAGGTGTATGCACGGTCAGCAACCGGCGCTCCGGTTTTCGGATTACGCACCACAAAGTGCTGGCTGAACGGCCACTTGATATCCACGGGCACCGGCGCCACAAATGGCACCGGCGAATGCGAATTCCCGATAATCACCGTCCCGGACCCGGCCGTAACCTTGTTGCCATGAGTCCCGACGGAATCCACTGTCGCAGCCGGTTTCCCGTTAATCAAAACCGTCGTCGCCAACTCGCCCGACATCGCACCACCACACGCCGAGGCATCGCCTTGGCGGGCGGCCGCGAGGCCGTCGAAGAAGACGTCGCCGGAACCGGCGGCGATCGGGTTGGTGCCGTGGCCGGGGAGCGGGCAAGCGGTGGGGTCGGATACGCGTGCTGCTGGTTTTCCTGACATTGGGCTCTCCTTAATTGACCTTGGCTTGATGACTGTTCATTGCTCAACCACACACTGGAATTTTCCAGCCCTCGTAACCCGTCACTGTCGGATAGATCGCATGAGCGTTTACCCATTGCGCCCGTTCATCCGTCGTGAATTCGTTCTGCCAGATCAACCATTCAGACGACTTCAACAACGTGCCGTCTTTTGCGTACACCCTGAAAAAGGCTTCACTGGTGAAAAGACGGAAGATCTTTCCGGGAATGCCAAGAGCCGAATACTGCGGAATGTAGGAATTGATGTAACAAGTCCCAGACTCGTTCCAGACTGTGGAGTACATGTGAGCGAGCCTTGAAGCCGTCACTTTCATGTAGCAAGCAGCCAACACCAGAGCAGCGGCAGTCAGGGCGATCAGCAGCAAAGCGCGACGCACGATCGTTGCCACGGTACTTAGCCCCCTCATTCGCATATCCCTAGCTCACCTTTACTTGACCGCTGCCATCCAGGCGCGCGGCGAAACTGACCTGGCGCTTGAAACCATCAACTTCCAGCAGGCCTTCGATGCTGAAGGACAGGCGAAGCTGATCGTTGTCACGCGGCAGGGAGATGACACGCACGTTGCTCAGGCGCGGTTCGTAGGCTTCGATGAAGCTTTCGATGGCCAGGCGGGCCTGACTCAGGGAGTCGTGCAGGCTCAGGCGCATGTCATTGAGATCGGGTAGCCCGTAATCGGACAGCGTTTGCACGCTGCCCGCACGGGTGCTGAGCATCTTGGCCAGATGGGCAGCCACGGACGCCATGGCGGAGACCTCGCGGCTCCAGCCGACGCGTTTGTCCGCGTCGCCACCCAGGCGTTCGAAAAGGCTGCCGTATCCAGTCATGAGTTAGCTCCGCTTACTCTTTGTCCAGCTTGCCAACCAGCGACAGGGTGAAATCGGCACCCATGTACTTGAAGTGCGGACGCACGTTCAGGCTGACGCGGTACCAGCCAGGCTCGCCTTCGACATCGCTGACGATGATCTGGGCAGCACGCAGCGGACGACGACCACGGACTTCGGCGCTCGGGTTTTCCTGGTCGGCCACGTACTGGCGGATCCACTTGTTCAGTTCCAGCTCGAGGTCGGTGCGCTCTTTCCACGAACCGAGTTGCTCGCGCTGCAGCACTTTCAAGTAGTGAGCCAGGCGGTTGACGATCATCATGTACGGCAGTTGGGTGCCGAGCTTGTAGTTCAGCTCTGCTGCCTTGCCTTCTGCGCTGATGCCGAAGAACTTCGGCTTCTGCACCGAGCTTGCGGAGAAGAACGCCGCGTTGTCGGAGCCTTTGCGCATGGTCAGGGAGATGAAGCCTTCCTCGGCCAGTTCGTATTCACGACGGTCGCTGACCAATACCTCGGTAGGGATCTTGGTTTCGATTTCGCCCATGCTTTCGAAGTGGTGCAACGGCAGGTCTTCAACCGCGCCACCGCTCTGCGGGCCGATGATGTTCGGGCACCAGCGGAATTTGGCGAAGCTGTCGGTCAGCTTGGTGCCGAACGCGTAGGCGGTGTTGCCCCACAGGTAGTGCTCGTGGCTGTTGGCGACGGTTTCTTTGTACACGAACGATTTGACCGGGTTTTCTTCCGGATCGTACGGGTTGCGCAGCAGGAAACGCGGCACGGTCAGGCCAATGTAACGGGAGTCTTCCGACTGGCGGAAGCTCTGCCATTTGGCGAATTGCGGACCTTCGAAGTGATCTTTCAGATCCTTCAGGTCCGGCAGGCCGGTGAAGCTTTCCAGGCCGAAGAATTTCGGGCCGGCGGCGGCAATGAACGGCGCGTGGGACATGCACGCAACGCTGGACACGTACTGCATCAGTTTCACGTCCGGCGAGCTTGGGGACATGAAGTAGTTAGCGATGATCGCGCCTACCGGCTGACCACCGAACTGGCCGTATTCAGCGGTGTAGATGTGCTTGTACAGGCCAGCCTGCATCACTTCCGGCGAATCTTCGAAGTCGTCCAACAGGTCTTCTTTGGAGACGTTGAGGATTTCGATCTTGATGTTTTCGCGGAAGTTGGTGCGGTCGACCAGCAACTGCAGGCCACGCCACGACGATTCCAGGGACTGGAAGTCCGGGTGGTGGAGGATCTCGTCCATCTGACGGCTGAGCTTGGCATCGATCTCGGCGATCATGCGGTCAACCATGGCTTTCTTGACCGGCTCACCGTTGTTCTGCGGCTTGAGCAGCTCTTCGATGAAGGCCGACACACCGCGCTTGGCGATGTCGTAGGCTTCGTCGTCCGGCGTCAGGCGGGTTTCGGCGATGATGCTGTCGAGAATGCTGTATTCGCCGTTCTCGTTACTCTTTTGCTGCGCTGCACTCGTGCTCATGTTGGCTTCCTTGGCTGATGTAGACTCAGGCGTCCTGGGCTGCGGCGTTCAGGCCCAGCTCACCCAGTACGCGACCGCGGGATTCGTCGTCGGCGAGAACGCCTTCGATGGCTTTGCGGAACGCAGGCGCGTTACCCAGCGGGCCTTTGAGGGCCACCAGCGCGTCGCGCAGTTCCATCAGTTTTTTCAGCTCAGGCACTTGCTCGACCAGGCTGGCCGGGTTGAAGTCCTTCATCGAGTTGACGCGCAGTTTCACGGCCAGTTCTTCAGTGTCGCTTTCTTCCTGAAGACGGTTCGGTACGCTCAGTGTCAGCTGCAGCTCTTGCTTGGCCAGCACCTCGTCGAAGGTCATCTTGTCGATGCTGATCGGCTTGCGATCTTCGACTTTGCGGTCGTCCTTGCGGTGGGTGTAGTCACCGATTGCCAGTAGTTTCAACGGCAGTTCGATCTCTTCCTGGGCACCACCGGTGGCAGGTTTGAACGTGACGTTGATGCGTTCCTTGGGGGCTACCGAGCCTTCTTTGGCCATGGCTTTTCTCCTTGCGGTTGTGGCCCTGGGGCCTATTCGAGTACCACTTCGAGATCGAGGTGGCACAGCCTGCGATAAATCTCTTCCTTGCGTTCACGTACGGCATGGTTCTGCGGCAACAACTCGCAGCAGCTATGCAGTAAATGCAGCACTTCCAGCGCAAGATCGGGCTCCCAGGCGTGCAGGCCTGAGTCCTGTAATGTTTGGTCGAGGGTTTCGAGTTGGGTCTTGGCCAGTTCGTATTTCTTGGCCATGAAGCACAGCCGCGCGAGGGCGAACTGCCAGAAGAACCGCACGCGCCCGCCGTTGGCGCTTTGCAGGCCCTGCTTGAGGATTTGCACAGCGGCCTTGAGGCCGTCCTTGCGCAGAATCGGCAGGACCTCTTCGAGGGCCAGTTCCCAGGCGGGCTGGGTGTCGGCGACTTCGACTTTGCGTGGCGCACTGGCGCTTTGCAGGTGCGGCATGACGTTGGCGCTGATCCAGGCGCGAGTGGCCGGATCGGCAAACGGCGCGCCGTCATGGAAACGCAATTCGACAATGCCGGGCAGGCGCTGAACCAAAAGCGCGAAGTGGATTTCCACTTCGCGCATCGCCATTTCTGCGTTGAGTGCCTGGAGGCATTCCCAGACCATTCGCTGGCCATCGAACCAGAACGGCGCCTTCGCCAGGCTCGCCTCCAGTTCCACCAACAGGTCAGCGTATTTGCCTTGGTCGTAACGGTCCTGATAGGCCTTGAGCTTGTCCGCCGGCAAGCCGCGCAGCACGGTGATCTGCTCGGCATTACGTTCGGGGACAGCGTCGATGGGCAACCACAACAGCGTGCGATTGAGGCGCAGGGCACGCAGGTCGGTGGCTTTCTGCTTGAGCCACCAGGCGCACAATGGCCGGGCGCTTTCTTGCTGGGCGCGCAGGGCTTTGTGGGCTTCTTTTTCGTTGTCGATCGGCGCGCCGGGCGTCAGCAGTTGCGTCGCGACTTGTTTGACCTGAGCCACGGCTGCACCGACCACGCCAGGTTCCGGCTGGTTGTCGGCGGCGCGTTGCACCATGTTTTTCAGACGGCGGGAGATTGGCAGCAGCAACGGCGCGTCGTCACCCAGGTGCTCGGTGCACGCGGCGTCGAGGCCTTCCAGGTGTTCCACCAGACGGCGGAACATCGGCAACTGCTCTTTGATCGCGACGTTTTCGGTCAGCACCTGCTCAAGACGCGGCACCAGCCAACTGATCGCAGCGGAGCGCGTACGTGCCTTGTTCGGGTGGACTTCAGCCCAGTGGCTTTCGCACAGGTAGTGCAGCAAACCGAGGCCGGCGAGCAGGCCTTGGAAGGATTCGCGCTGGTACAGGGCCCAGGTCAGCCAGGCGCCGACGCGCAAATCCTTGGACTGGGTGCGCAGCAGGTTTTCGCTGTTTTCACGGATTTTCAGCCAGTCGATCTGACCGCTTTCGTGCATGGACGAGGCTTTGGCCAGCTCGCTTTCCAGTGACTCATATTCGCTCGAAAAGCGAACATCCTCGCCCGCGAAATTCTCTTTGGAAACAGAGGCTTTTGCGAGATCGAGGTAATGAGCAGAAAGTTTGCTTGAGTAGGACATCCATGGCCTTTAGTTTGGATTACGGTCATACGCTCATTGGAGTTCCAACGGCGTGAGACAGAATCAAAGAGCTGCGAAATGTCTCATCCAATTGAGATCGTGCTCTTTCAAAGTGGGCGCATCGTACTCACGATGATGGCCACTAGCAAGCACCCGATTAAACAATAAGACGAAGCGCGTTTATCTCTCGTAGGAGATCTCCCTATATGTAGCAAGGGGATCCCTGATGTCAGTTTAATAATTCAGCGCTCGACCAAACGCCCTGAAACCGTTGAGGTAGAGGCCTCCGCTTCTTTCACCTGAATTAATCGCATATTCATTGCCGATTGCTCCCTTTGGCAGGCGCGCAGCATGCCAAAAACTAAAAAATATAAATGTAGGAGCATTCCGAAATGTTACGACATCGATGAATAAAGCGACGAGTGACAACTGCCGATAAGAAAAGTGCCATCACTATGATGGCCACTTTGAATTTAAAACAAAGTTCCAAAATGGAACTTCGGGTATCTGGGAAATATCACACCACTCTTCAAGATCCTTCCTACATCAATACTTTGCATGCCTTGTTAGCGTGCCCGGCATTTTGGCGACTTAATCCGGGCACGTATGGCTCGGTTTCGCCGATTTTTCTTTCAGCTTAAGGACGAGCGACTACGTAGCAAAAGGATAAGCGCATGCTTGCATCGGCCAACGTTGCCCACTTCACCCTCCTTATCCCGACGATTCGCAACGACTTCAAAGTGCTGGCCTTCGAAGGCACGGAAACCATCAGCGCCTTGTATTCGATCCAGGTTGACCTGGTCAGCGAGCATCCGGATTTCGATCTGGAAAGCTTGCTCAACCAACCCGCCTTTCTACAGTTCGGCCTCAACGGCGAGGGCATTCATGGCCATGTCACCAGGGTGTCCGTAGGCGAAGTCGGCAAGCGCCTGACCCGCTATCGCATGCACCTGGTGCCGGCGCTGCATGACTTGCAGTTCAGTCACGATCAGCGAATTTTCCAGGGCCTGACGGCGCCGCAAATCATCGCTCAGGTACTCAAGGGGCATGGCATTCAAGCCGATGCATTTAGCTTCCACGTCAGAACGAGTCCCGAGCGCGAATACTGCACCCAATATGGGGAAAGTTGTTTTGAGTTCGTCCGGCGACTGTGCGCCGAGGATGGCATTGCGTGGCATCACCAGCACTCACGGGAAGGCCATGTGCTGGTGTTCAGCGATGATCAGACCGCCTTTGCGAAATTGGGCGAAACGCCCTACCTGCAAGGCGCCGGCATGGTGGCGGAGCATCCGGTCGTCAGCCAGTTTTCCATGCGTTACAGCACTCGCCCCAGCAAAGTCACCCGCCGAAACTACGACCCGAAACACCCGAGCTTGCTGCTGGAAAGTCGCTTCATCGCCGAGTTCAGCCCCGAGCTTGAAGACTATCGTTACCCGCTGTTTTTCGAGACCGAAAAGCACGGCAAACAGCTCACTCGGCAAGCACTGGAGCGGCACCGCGCCGACTATCAATTGGCCAAGGGCAAAAGCGATCAACCGTGCCTGCGCAGCGGCCACTTTTTCAGCCTGACGGATCACCCACGCGCCACGTACAACGACCTGTGGCTGTTGCTCAGCGTTACTCATATCGGCAAACAGCCGCAGGTGCTGGAAGAGTCAATCACTGACACCGAGGGCAGTTTTACCCAGGGCTACCAAAACAGCTTCAGCGCGATTCCCTGGGACGTGTTTTATCGGCCGCCGATGCCCGCACAACGCCCCGTGCTCGTCTGCCAGACCGCCCGCGTCACCGGGCCTATCGGGGAAGAGATCTACTGCGATGAAGACGGTCGCGTCAAAGTCGAATTCCATTGGGACCGCGCTGAGCACAACAGCGAACAAAGCAGTTGCTGGCTGCGGGTGGCGTCCAGTTGGGCGGGGGATCATTTCGGCGCGGTGACCATTCCGCGCATCGGCATGGAAGTCCTCGTCACCTACCTCGAAGGCAATCCAGATAACCCACTCATAACCGGTTGCCTGATCAACAAGGTCACACCGGCGCCCTACCCCTTGCCCGAAAACAAAACCAGAACCGTGCTGCGCAGCCACAGCTCGCCGCATACCGGTGGCTATAACGAACTGTCGATCGAAGACCGCGCCGGGCTGGAGTTGATCTACCTGCGAGCGCAGCGGGACATGGAGCAGAAGGTCGGGAACGACAGCCGACTGGACGTGGGGAATGAGCGTCGGGAAGCGATCAAGGGCAACAGCATCGCGGTGCTCGGCGCGGAGGAACATCGCACGGTTACAGCGGATAGAAAGGTTCAGCTCAAGGCCAATGACTATCTGCAAATTGCCGGGAGTAGCCACAACCAGATTGGCGAAGCGTGGGTGGTTGAGGCCGGTGAGCACGTTCATATCAAGGCTGGCGCCCATCTGGTGCTGGACGCGGGCGCCAGCATTACGTTGAAGGCCGGTGGTCACCATGTCGTGATCGATGCGGGTGGGGTGTTCAGCAGTAGTGAGGTTGAGGTCGGTGGTTCGCCGGGAACGGGGATGGCGGCGCATGCGTTGTTGCCGGGGACGGTCGCGGGGTTGTTGGCGGCGGTTGTGCCTGAGCCGTTGGAAGAGGATGAGCTGGAGGAAGAAGAGGAAGAGGTTGAAGAAGAAGGGATTACGTTGCGGATCGGGGTGTTCTTCGATGGTACGGGGAACAACAAAGCCAACAGTGAGACCGTGGCAGCCTGCTATGCGCCGGACGCCAAATTGGAGGAGGCTGCCGAGGAGGTACAGAAGTATTGCGCGGCTTATGGGTATGACGGCAATGGGAGCTCGCCGGACAATAGTTATGGGAATGATGTGAGCAATATCGCGAGGCTTTATGACCTGTATGCAGATCACTCATCCAAACCTATTCCCGCGGACGAGGAAAAAGCCTTTTTGCGCATCTATGTGGAAGGAATCGGCACAAAAAGCAACGGTGAAGACTCGTACCACGGGCTTATCACAGGTAGGGGCGAAACTGGCGTAGTTGCCCGCGTTGAACAGACCCCTGCAAAAATCCTGGAGCAAATACGGTTGTTCCAAGAGGGAAACCCAAACGTAGTTATCGAAAAAATCGAGTTCGACATTTTTGGTTTTAGTCGAGGAGCTGCAGCGGCCCGGCATTTCGCGAACGAAGTGCTTAACGGTGAGAAAAGCGTTTTAGCGCTGGCACTCCCCGCTACGTCCACGATCTTTTCACGTAGTTTTAACTGGCGCATAAAAGCCGGGGTTGCCATCAATTTTATCGGCCTGTTCGATACCGTTGCAGCCATTGCCAAGCCTGGTTTTTTCGATTTTACGGTCGCCAACGGTAGAAACCCTGGAGTGAATCTGAGACTCCCCAACGGCTGTGCCAATAAGGTTGTGCACCTGGTCGCGCGAGACGAAGTTCGCGAAAACTTCGCTCTCAACAGCCTAGGTAGCACCGATCTGGTTTTGCCCGGCGTGCACTCAGACCTTGGCGGTGGTTATTTGCCAATAGCCCATGAAAAACTCCTGCTAGGTAAACCTACAACTAGCACAGTGAGCGAGAGCATGGCGGCAACCCGAAGTGCCGCTTACCTTTCCGCTGAAAAAGAGGCATTCGCCTGGTATGGAAAAGGCGTCATCGACGTAGAAGGTCCGCGTAACAATATCAAAGTGGCGTATTGGGAAAGGCCGGCGCCTTATTCAAAGGAGCTTGGTGGAACCAACACCGACCCACTGAAGAAGGTATACGCAGCTGCCTCCATCGAACGCCCGGTTCGTGGCGAACTGTCGTTAGTGTATTTGCGGATCATGCGTGAGTTGGCAGTTAGACACGATGTGCCGTTTGACCTTATCGATGCCAATGACCCGAAACTCGCCCTACCGTCCGATTTGGTTTCCATCCACAAAAAGCTGCAAGCCTACGCCCTTGGTGACACAGAGATCGAAGGACTGACGGTTGAAGAAAGAGCGGTGTTACGCAGTCGCTACATCCACCTTTCCGCTTGCTGGAACGCAGCTAGAGACTTTGATAGCAGCGACATGAACATCATGTTTATCAACCGGCCTGCCAATGGCGGCAAACGTGTGGTGCATTCTCATGAGTAATTTCCTCCGTCATTCAAAAATAAGCGTCGGTCTACTTTTAGGTTTGCTGCTGACCGCAAACCTACAAAGTTTAGCGCAATCAAGGCACGACGGGCCTTGGTCGCTGGGCTTCGGGGCGCCGGATTACATGGAAGTCTGGATTGAAACAGCGGACGTTGTAGATATCCGCGAACGTGTTTTTCGTCGTGCGGGCTCTGGGATCGCATCGGTACTAACCCCAAGAGACAACAAAGGAGAGCCCGCTGGTTGGCCCAAAAGTCCCGGCCGAGGTGCAGGTCGTGACGTAATTGGCGCGGACCTGCCTCGTCTGATTTACGTGCGCTGGCAGTCATTGGCGGAACCACAAACCTACGAGGCTTACATCGTCATACCCGAATCGGCGCGGGAGATCATGAGCAAACCTGAAAAGGCTTTTTGCAGAGCTGACAGTAAATGGATCACCGATTACCGCGATGACATTGGCATTGGTCTGGCGCCGGGCGGTATTGCCAAGATATGGCTGGGCGGTCCTTGCTTGAAGTCGGTCGAGATTGCTCGAGTCGAAGGAACCATTAACCCAAGGGGTCCCTATGAAGGAAAATCCGGTGGCAAGCATCGACCCTTGTCTGAGGCATCCAAGGCTTACGTAGAAAAGTTCGGAATCCCCTATGGAAGCTGGTAAGGAATGCCAACATTTCCGATGGTTAAACACCGATCAATAGCGCTTGTTTAAAACGCCTCAAGGTAACGTCCTGCAAGCTACAACACCTTGCGTCGTTGCCTACGGCTACGCCAGAATCCGCCGGCTTGTGCGCCTTGGGGGCGGTCGGTAACTTGGTTCGTGTCACTGCTCATCAGTGATCGGGTTTAGTCGCTCGCTGGTAATTGAAGATGCACAAGCGTCCGTCAGGCAGGTATTTCCAACCTGCATTTGATGGTGGCTGTGCGTAGGGCACCTTCGGGTGCGCCGGCTTCTTCAATTCCCCGGTCCGACTAACCTGCGTACAGCTGCCACCCCTTCGTTTAGTCGGCGAAGTGGTGTCGGCATCACTCAAGGAATTGAAGATCATGTTCAAGGTAACTCCCAACCCGCCAGACACCGACCCAATCTCCCCATACGAAAGCCCCGCCTCAAACAAACTCAACGAAGCCGCCGAACGCGCCCTCGACCATCACTTCCCGCCAACCGAACCCAAACCACCGAAACGCAACGGCCAGCTCTTCAGCGTCTGCCCCGGCATCAACACCGAAGCCCTCCTCGCCAACGCCTCGGAAGATCTGCTATCCATCAGCGCCATCGCCGCCGACCTTGCCGACGATGTGGACGGCTCACGCCGCTCCGTAGCCCTGGCGCTCAGCCGCATGGCCGACGGGGTGCATTTGTTGGTGGAGCGTGCGCTGGATCATCTGGATGAGCCCGAGATGGCGGCGGTTTTCGCCAAGCAACAAAGTCGGACCGTTTGATCCGTCACGCACGTATACCTGTAGGAGCCGGCTTGCTGGCGATGGCGGTGTGTCAGGCGACATTGATGTTGATTGATAGGACGCTATCGCCGGCAAGCCGGCTCCTACAGTGAGTGTTGTCGTTCGACATTCCGTTGGCATGCCCATTTTTATGTCGCGGCCTCGCCGCGCGGGAAGCCGGGGGATTCGCCCGGCACGCAGATCTGTAGGAGCCAGCTTGCTGGCGATGGCGGTGTGTCAGGCGACGTTGATGTTGGTTGATAGGACGCTATCGCCAGCAAGCCGGCTCCTACAAAGAGCACCTCGTCAGCCATAAAAAATGGGCACCCAACCTGGTTGGCGTGCCCATTTTTTGTTCCGCTCACCCGCTATGCGGGCGTCGGTGCGTGTTACGGATTAACGCTGTCTTTCAACGATTTGCCTGGCTTGAACGCAACGGTGTTGCTGGCCTTGATTTTTACTGGCTCACCGGTTTGCGGGTTTTTGCCGGTGCGGGCGCCGCGGTGGCGTTGCAGGAAGGTGCCGAAGCCGACCAGCGTCACGCTGTCCTTGCGGTGCAGGGCGCCGGTGATTTCTTCGAGAACGGCGTTGAGAACGCGGTTGGCCTGTTCTTTGGTGAGATCTGCTTTTTCCGCGATGGCGGCGGCGAGTTCTGGTTTACGCATTAGTGAAGCCCCTTTGACGGTTTTTTGTTGTTATGTCCGTGCTGTTCTCGTTGGAACAGCGCCCAAAGCGCCGCAGGTGCTCTACTCTGCGGCAGACGGGAGTGAGAATGGCACGCACGGAAGAGCCGCGCCAGTCTCGGCGCGACGTTTGTGGGGGCAAAAGAGGGGTGATTCCGACAGAACGACCGGTATTTACGCCAGCAGCGGTGGAAGCTCTTTGTTCAGTGCGAGTTTTTCCATCACCGCCGCGCCTGTCAGGGCATAACCGAGCAGTTTTCCGGCGGCATCGCGGCATAAAACCTTGATGTCAGCGCCCTGCCCTTCGACGGTCCAGACGCCCTCCAAACCCCGTGGCGGCGGCGAAACCACCAACGGGCAAACCGGCGTTTTGACGGTGATCGGCATCGCGCCGTAGCTCACGGCTGTCGGGTTGCCGGCGAGGGTTTGTGCCAGCGCTCTCGCACAGCTCATGAGGGGCATCACGTACAGCAAATTCAGCCCGTCGACTTCGGCGCAGTCGCCCAGGGCGTAGATGTTGGCGTGAGAAGTTTTCAGGTGGCGATCGACCACCACGCCGCGATTGACCTGCACACCGGCGGCGGCGGCCAGGTCGATGCGCGGACGCAGGCCGATGGCGGAGACCACCACGTCGCACGGGATGACCTGACCGTCAGACAGATGCGCTTCCAAACCCTCTTCAACACGCTGCAAGCGGTTGAGCACCGGCCCGAGGTGGAAACGCGCGCCGAGGCTTTCCAGCCCGGCCTGGACCGCAGCGGCTGCCGCCGGGTGCAGCAAGGTCGGCATGACCTGTTCGCACGGTGCAACCAGTTGCACCTCGTAACCGCCAAGGATCAGGTCGTTGGCGAATTCACAGCCGATCAGGCCGGCACCGAGCAACAGCACCCGGCGTTTGCCGGCCGCTGCCGCACGAAAGCGCGCGTAGTCTTCGAGGTCGTTGATCGGGAACACGGCGTCCGCCGCATCGCCTTCGATGGGCACACGCACGGTTTCGGCGCCCCAGGCCAGGATCAGGTCGCGGTAGATCACCGATTCTTCGCCGATCCACAGGCGCTTGTGGCCAGGATCGATGCCGCTGATGCGCGTGTGGGTGCGCACTTCGGCCTTCAGCTGTTCGGCCATGGCGCCGGGTTCGGCCATGCTCAGGCCGTCGGCGTCTTTGTTCTTGCCGAAGCCCGTGGAAAGCATCGGCTTGGAGTAGGAGCGCCCGTCATCGGCGGTAATCAGCAGCAGCGGGGTTTCGCTATCGAGTTTGCGAAACTCCCGGGCGAGGTTGTAGCCAGCCAGCCCGGTGCCGACGATCACGACAGGTGCGTTCATTCCTTACTCCTCTAAATGTCTTAGTTGATTTCGATCATTTCGAAATCCATCTTGCCGACGCCGCAGTCCGGGCACAGCCAGTCTTCCGGCACGTCTTGCCACAGGGTGCCCGGCGCAATGCCGTCATCCGGCCAGCCGTCGGCTTCGTTGTAGATCAGGCCGCAGACCACACATTGCCACTTTTTCATTCAGGTACATCCTCAGGATTCAGGCTTATTGCCGGCGCGAACGGTCGATGGTTGCAGCGCTGCCGTCCGGCTCAGGGCGTTTTGTACTGATCGGGCCCGGCAGATGCAAGCCTGTTCGACGCAATGGGGCGCCGGATCAATCAAAATCACCGACCGACATGGTAAGCTCGCCGCCTCATTTGCTGCCAATAATGACTCACTGTGCCGCACTCAAAACCTCCTTTCTGGCTTCCCCAAAGCCGACTTTCGCCGCTCCCCGACACGTCTACCCTCGACTGGTTGTTCGACGAAGGTTCGCTGACCCGACGGCTGACCCGCCTGTCGAATGACAGCTTCAGCGTCACGCCGCTGTTCGAAGGCTGGCAACCGCTGCGCGCGGACGAATGTGCGGCACTGGACCTGGCCGAAGACAGTGAAGGCTGGGTGCGCGAGGTGTATCTGCGCGGCCACGGTGAAGCCTGGGTGTTCGCCCGCAGTGTGGCGGCACGCAGCGCGTTGCAGGGCGACGGGTTGCACATGGACGAGTTGGGCAGCCGCTCGCTGGGCGAGTTGCTGTTTTGCGATCAGGCGTTTCAGCGTCGCGCCATCGAGGTTTGTCACTATCCTCAGGAGTGGCTGCCGGTGGAGTGCCGGGCACCTGAGTTGTGGGGCCGTCGCTCGCGCTTCGACCGTGGCGCCTTGAGCGTGCTGGTGGCCGAGATTTTCCTGCCGACCTTGTGGCACGCCACCCGCGCCCATCCGGAGAACTGCTGATGTACCAGAGCCTGCTCAAGTCCCTGAACCGCTTGAACCCTCGGGCCTGGGATTTCATTCAGTTGACGCGCATGGACAAACCCATCGGCATTTACCTGCTGCTGTGGCCGACGCTGTGGGCGTTGTGGATTGCCGGCAAAGGTTCGCCGTCGCTGGCCAACGTGGTGATCTTCGTGCTCGGCGTGGTGCTGACCCGCGCCGGCGGTTGCGTGATCAACGACTGGGCGGACCGCAAGGTCGATGGCCATGTGAAACGCACCGAACAGCGCCCGCTGCCGAGCGGCAAGATCAGCTCCAAAGAAGCCCTGGTGTTCTTTGCATTGCTGATGGGCGTGAGTTTCCTGCTGGTGTTGTGCACCAATGCGGCAACGGTGTGGTTGTCGTTCGGCGGTTTGGCGCTGGCCTTCACTTACCCGTTCATGAAGCGCTACACCTATTACCCGCAAGTGGTGCTGGGCGCGGCGTTTTCCTGGGGGATGCCGATGGCATTCACCGCCGAAACCGGCGAACTGCCGGCGGCGGCGTGGCTGCTGTGGATCGCCAACCTGCTGTGGACGGTGGGTTATGACACCTATTACGCGATGACTGATCGCGACGACGACTTGAAGATCGGTGTGAAATCCACGGCGATTCTGTTTGGCGAGGCGGACCGGGTGATCATCCTGACCTTGCAAGGGTTGGCGTTGGGTTGCCTGTTACTGGCCGGGTCGAAATTCGAGTTGGGTGGCTGGTTCCACCTGGGACTGCTGGCGGCGGCGGGCTGTTTTGCGTGGGAGTTTTGGTACACCCGTGACAAGGACCGGATGCGCTGCTTCAAGGCGTTTTTGCACAACCATTGGGCGGGGTTGGCGATTTTTGTGGGGATTGTTTTGGATTACGCGATGCGGTGAGGCGGCTGACGCCTTCGCGGGCAAGCCTCGCTCCTACGGAAACGAGGCCGCCGTTTCGGATCGGCCTTACATCTTCGGCCCTTGGAGCACGTGCCAGACGTCCTTCACTTTGTCGCCCGTTTTGTCACCCGGTTTCGCGTCCTTCTTGAAGTAGTACAGCGGTTTGCCCTTGTAGGCCCACTGCATCGTGCCATCGTCACGCTTGACGATTGTCCAGTCACCTTCGGCCTTGGCGCCCGCTTCCGCCTTGAACGGTGGCCAGTACTCTGCACATTCACCAGTGCACACCGACTTGCCAGCGGTGGTGTCCTTGTCGAACGTGTACAGGGTCATGCCCTTGTGGTCCGCCATCACACCGTCTTTCATCATCACAGGCTCAGCCGCGAAGGCCATTGCCGGCAACGCCAGGGCTGCGGTCAGCATCAAAGCCTTGAAGGAATGCGAGTATTTCTTCATGGAAACCTTCCTTTTGTGGTTGTCAGGATTCGGACTTAGAGCTTAGTTCAGGTTCGCGACAATCGCCGGGCGACTAAAATACTGTCACACGACTGCAATAATTCCGTTATCTAATGCGGCGCAAGACAGTTAAATGACAAGAGGATTAAAGGCATGGTTGGCAGGAGCATTCTGATCGTCGACGACGAAGCGCCCATTCGCGAAATGATCGCCGTTGCGTTGGAAATGGCCGGCTATGACTGCCTGGAGGCCGAAAATTCGCAGCAGGCCCACGCGATCATCGTCGACCGCAAACCGGACCTGATCCTGCTCGACTGGATGCTGCCCGGCACCTCCGGCATCGAACTGGCCCGCCGCCTCAAGCGCGATGAGCTGACCGGGGACATCCCGATCATCATGCTCACCGCCAAGGGCGAAGAGGACAACAAGATCCAGGGCCTGGAAGTCGGCGCCGACGACTACATCACCAAACCGTTTTCCCCTCGTGAGCTGGTTGCGCGCCTCAAAGCCGTGCTGCGCCGCGCCGGCCCTACCGATGGCGAGGCACCGATTGAAGTCGGCGGCCTGCTGCTGGACCCGATCAGCCACCGCGTGACCATCGACGGCAAACCCGCCGAGATGGGCCCGACCGAATACCGCTTGCTGCAATTCTTCATGACCCACCAGGAACGCGCCTACACCCGTGGTCAGTTGCTGGATCAGGTGTGGGGCGGCAATGTGTATGTCGAGGAGCGCACCGTCGACGTGCACATCCGTCGCCTGCGCAAAGCCCTCGGTGATGCCTATGAAAATCTGGTACAAACCGTGCGCGGCACCGGCTACCGGTTTTCCACCAAAGCCTGATTCAGCCCTTTCCCGCCCGACAAGCTGACAAGGACGCGCGTTCAAGTGAACCAAAACTGGCATGGCACCCTGATTCGCCACATGCTGCTACTGGTCACCGCCTGCCTGGTGATCGGCCTGATTACCGGCTACTACGGCTGGAGCCTCGCTGCGGGCCTGGGCCTTTACCTGGCCTGGACCCTCAAGCAATTGCTGCGTCTGCACGAGTGGCTGCGCCTGCACAAACCCGATGAAGCGCCGCCCGATGGCTATGGCCTGTGGGGCGAAGTGTTCGACAGCATCTATCACCTGCAACGCCGCGACCAACGCGTGCGCGGACGCCTGCAAGCGGTGATCGACCGGGTCCAGGAATCCACCGCCGCGTTGAAAGACGCGGTGATCATGCTCGACACCGACGGCAACCTCGAATGGTGGAACCGCGCCGCGGAAACCCTGCTCGGTCTCAAGACGCCGCAGGACAGCGGCCAGCCGGTGACCAACCTGGTGCGCCACCCGCGCTTCAAGGAATACTTCGAGCAGGACAGCTACGCCGAGCCGCTGGAAATCCCTTCGCCGATCAATGATCGACTGCGCATTCAGCTGTACATCACCCGTTACGGCAACAACGAACACTTGATGCTGGTGCGCGACGTGACACGCATCCATCAGCTGGAACAGATGCGCAAAGACTTTATCGCCAACGTTTCCCACGAACTGCGCACGCCGCTGACGGTGATCTGCGGGTATCTGGAAACCCTGCTCGACAACGTCGATGACGTGAACCCGCGCTGGACCCGTGCCCTGCAGCAAATGCAGCAGCAAGGCGGGCGCATGCAGACGTTGCTCAACGACTTGCTGCTGCTGGCCAAACTGGAAGCCACCGATTACCCGTCGGACAACCAGCCCGTGGCCATCGATGGCTTGCTGCAATCGATCAAGGGCGACGCCCAGCAACTGTCCGGGCAGAAAAACCAGCGCATCACCCTGGAAGCCGATCCGACGATTCTGCTCAAGGGCAGCGAAGCCGAATTGCGCAGTGCGTTTTCCAACCTGGTGTTCAACGCGGTGAAATACACCCCGGCCGAAGGCAATATCCGCATACGCTGGTGGGGCGACGAGCAAGGCGCGCACCTGAGCGTGCAGGATTCCGGCATCGGTATCGACAGCAAACACCTGCCGCGCCTGACCGAACGGTTCTACCGCGTCGATTCCAGCCGCAACTCCAACACCGGCGGCACCGGGCTTGGGCTGGCAATCGTCAAACATGTGCTGCTGCGCCACCGCGCACGGATGGAAATCAGCAGCGTGCCGGGGCACGGCAGTACGTTTACCTGCCATTTCGCGCCCGCCCAGGTCACCAAATCCCGAGTCATCAGCACGGCCGACTGATACCGGCCAGCATTCGCCACTAGGCAAGCACCCGGTCAGCCGCTACATTGGCTGACTTGTGCCTGCCCTTCAGGCACCGCATTGACCCCCTTTTCGAATACACGGAACCCGCAAAACTCCATCATGGACCCTTCCCCTGGCTTGACCCTCGCAACACTCTTTGCCGACTTCGGCATGATTCTTTTTGCTCTGATCCTGGTGTTGCTCAACGGATTTTTCGTTGCGGCGGAATTTGCCATGGTCAAACTGCGCTCGACCCGGGTCGAGGCCATCGCTGATAAAAACGGCTGGCGCGGGCACATCCTGCGCACCGTTCACAGTCAGCTCGATGCCTACCTGTCGGCCTGCCAATTGGGTATCACCCTCGCCTCCCTCGGCCTTGGCTGGGTCGGTGAACCGGCGTTCGCGCACATCCTCGAACCGCTGCTGGAAGCCGTCGGCGTGCAGTCGGCCGAAGTGATCAAGGCCGTGTCGTTCTTCGCCGCCTTCTTTGTCATCTCGTACCTGCACATCGTGGTGGGTGAACTGGCGCCGAAATCCTGGGCCATCCGCAAACCCGAATTGCTGTCGCTGTGGACCGCCGTGCCGCTGTACTTGTTCTATTGGGCGATGTACCCGGCGATTTACCTGCTCAACGCCAGCGCCAACACCATCCTGCGCATTGCTGGCCAGGGTGAACCCGGCCCCCATCACGAGCACCATTACAGCCGCGAAGAACTGAAACTGATCCTGCACTCCAGCCGTGGCCAGGACCCGAGCGACCAAGGCATGCGCGTATTGGCCTCGGCGGTGGAAATGGGCGAGCTGGAAGTGGTCGACTGGGCCAACTCCCGCGAAGACCTGGTGACGCTGGAGTTCAATGCACCGCTCAAGGAAATCCTGGCGATGTTCCGTCGCCACAAGTTCAGCCGTTATCCGGTGTACGACAGCGATCGCCAGGAGTTCGTCGGCCTGCTGCACATCAAGGACCTGCTGCTGGAACTGGCCGCGCTGGACCACATTCCCGAGTCGTTCAACCTGGCTGAGCTGACCCGACCGCTGGAACGCGTGTCGCGCCACATGCCGCTGTCGCAGTTGCTGGAACAGTTCCGCAAAGGCGGCTCGCACTTCGCACTGGTCGAAGAGGCCGATGGCAATGTCATCGGCTACCTGACCATGGAAGACGTGCTGGAAGTGCTGGTCGGCGACATTCAGGACGAACACCGCAAGGCTGAGCGCGGGATTCTCGCGTACCAGCCGGGCAAGTTGCTGGTTCGCGGCGATACGCCGTTGTTCAAGGTCGAACGTCTGCTGGGCATTGACCTGGACCACGTCGAAGCCGAAACCCTCGCCGGGCTGGTATATGAATCCCTGAAACGGGTGCCGGAGGAGGAAGAGGTGCTGGAAGTTGAAGGTTTGCGGATCATCATCAAGAAGATGAAAGGGCCGAAGATTATTTTGGCCAAGGTGTTGATGCTGGATTGATCGGCTGATCCGGAACCGCATCGATCCCATCGCGAGCAGGCTCGCTCCCACAGGGAAACGCATTCCAATGTGGGAGCGAGCCTGCTCGCGAAAGCGTCAGTCCGGACTACAAATCATTGCTTGCCGAGCGCAAAGTTCGGCAGGTTGCCCACCGGTTGATTGAACTGGTACGGAATCGACACCAGCCCCATCCCGGTATTGCGCTGCACCACGAAATGCAGGTGCGGCCCGCTGCTGTTGCCGGTGTTGCCCGACAGCGCCAGCGGACTGCCCACCGACACCCGCTGCCCCTCGCGAACACTCACCGAACCTCGCTTGAGGTGCAAGTACACGCCCATCGTCCCGTCATCGTGCAGCACCCGCACGAAATTGCCTGACGGATCGTTGCCGCGCCCGGTCTGGGCGTTCTCGGTTTTCACCACTACCCCGCCCCGCGCAGCAATGATCGGCGTGCCCTCAGGCATCGCGATATCCATCGCGTAGCGGTTCTTCGGGCCGAAGTGGCTGTATTGGCCATTGGCGCCCTGACTCAACCGAAACGGTCCACCGCGCCAGGGGAACGGGTATCGATAGGCCATGGCGGCCCCTGAGGGATCACCCAGGAAGTATTCAAATCTGGGGGTGTACGCGAGCGGCCTTTCAGCCCGCGTCGCCGTGAGCAGCGCCAAGCGAATGCTGCTGCGCGCCGGCATGACCCGGCGAATCGGTCGGCTCGGCGCACCGCTGACGTTCTGCAGCCCGGCAAAGCTCAACTCGATCTGTACCGGCGCATACAGGTCGTTGCGCACGTACACGCTGTCCACGCCTTTTTTCTTGGTGATGACGAGGTACACCTGACGCTCAAGGTGCTCGACCATGCGATCACGAAAAGTGAACACCTTGGCGCCTTTCGTGGGGCGGTCGCTGTAGGAGACCACGCCATTGGCATCGGTGGATTTGTAGATGGTCATGGCCATGGCCGTAGAGGACGCCATGAACAGACCACAGCAAAACAGCAGGCGCGCGAGCATGGGCAGGATTCTGTCGAGTAAGGCCTGGGGATGAGCCTAGCAGCTGCAATGGACCCGGGTAGTCGGCAGATGTTTCAAAATGGGCTGTTGCGCAGATGTGCGGTGTATGTGATGGCCCCATCGCTAGCAGGCTAGCTCCCACAGGGAAATGCATTCCAATGTGGGAGCTAGCCTGCTAGCGATGGCGGACTGTCAGGCGACGAAGGTTATGCGCCTGGAACGAAATGCTTCTGCGCCGTACCACGTGCTATCAAACGGGAGATGTAATCCAGTTTCTGCGCATCCTGGTCAACAAAGCGGAACGTCAGTTGCAGCCATTCGCTGTCGGGTTTCTGCTCGTGGGCGACGATGGCGTGCAGGTAACCGTTCAGGCGGGCGACTTCAGCGTTGTCGCCCTGCTCCAGATCGAGCACGGCGCTGTCGAGCACTTGCGGCAGGGCTTCGCTGCGTTTGACCACCAGCAGCGCTTCCTTGAGGCTCAACGCCTTGATCACGCATTGCTGAATGCCATTGGGCAGGCGCAATTGGCCTTGGCCACGACCACCGGTAGGTGCTGCAGACGCCGCCGGTGCTTTTACCGGCGGGCTGTTGAGCAGGCCACGGGACGGGGCAGCCGCCGCGGGTGCTGGCGCTGGTGCAGCGGCGGCAGGTCGGGCAATCGGTGCAGCAGCAGGTGCAACGCTGGCCATGGCAGGCTTGCCGCCGGTCAACGCGCTCAAGGAATCATTGCCGAACGCCGAGTTCATTTTGGTCGGTGCGCTGTTCATCAAGGTGTCGAGCTTGCCGACCTTGTTCAGCGCCTGCTTGACCTTGGTCAGCAGTTGTTCGTTGGTGAACGGCTTGCTGACGTAGCCGGATACACCGGCCTGAATCGCCTGGACAACGTTCTCTTTGTCGCCACGGCTGGTCACCATGACAAAGGGCATGGTCTTTAGATTGTCCTGCTCGCGGCACCAGGTCAGCAGTTCCAGGCCGGACATTTCCGGCATTTCCCAGTCGCACAGGACCAGATCGAACGCTTCCCGCGCCAGCAAGGCCTGAGCCTTCTTGCCGTTGACCGCGTCTTCGATCCGGATCCCCGGGAAGTAGTTGCGCAGGCACTTCTTCACCAGGTCACGAATGAACGACGCATCATCCACGACCAATACACTGACCTTACTCATCCATCACCCCTTTAAAAAATCCCGGCAAGCATACCGCTTTACTGATGGCGCATCGCCATAAACCTTCAGTCACGCCGGGACTTTTCGTTCGCGGGTGCTGCATTCAAATTCACAAACCCGTAAACAAAAACGCCCGGCCAAAAGGCCGGGCGCTTTACTTGGGCAATCTTACTTATCGTCAACTTTGCCCGGAACATTAGCGGTTTCACCACTTGTGCCTTCAACTTCTTCTTTCATGCGCTTGAGGCCCAAGTGACGCACGTCGGTGCCGCGCACCAGATAAATCACCAGCTCGGAAATATTGCGCGCGTGGTCGCCGATGCGCTCCAGCGAACGCAGCACCCAGATGATGCTCAAGACCCGCGAGATAGAGCGTGGGTCTTCCATCATGTAGGTGGCGAGCTCACGCAGGGCGGTCTTGTATTCGCGGTCGATGATCTTGTCGTACTGCGCCACCGACAACGCCAGGTCGGCGTCGAAACGGGCAAACGCGTCCAGTGCATCGCGAACCATGTTGCGCACCTGGTCGCCGATGTGGCGCACCTCGACGTAACCGCGTGGGGCTTCGCCTTCTTCACACAACTGGATGGCGCGACGGGCGATCTTGGTTGCTTCGTCACCGATGCGCTCAAGGTCGATCACCGACTTGGAGATGCTGATGATCAGACGCAAGTCGGACGCGGCCGGCTGACGACGGGCCAGAATGCGCAGGCATTCTTCGTCGATGTTGCGCTCCATCTGGTTGATCTGGTCGTCGATCTCGCGCACTTGCTGGGCCAGGCCGGAGTCGGCCTCGATCAGCGCAGTGACCGCGTCGTTGACCTGTTTCTCGACCAGCCCGCCCATGGCCAGGAGGTGGCTGCGCACTTCCTCGAGCTCAGCGTTGAACTGCTGGGAGATGTGATGGGTAAGGCCTTCTTTGCTAATCATGTTGGCGTCCTTGGAGCGTCCGGTAAGGTGCGGTGGACCGCAGCGTCAGTTCAGTGAGCAACAACAGCTTCCTAGCCGTAGCGACCAGTGATGTAGTCTTCGGTCTGCTTCTTCGCCGGATTGGTGAACAAGGTGTCGGTGTCGCCGAATTCCACCAGTTTGCCCATGTACATGAACGCCGTGTAGTCGGAAACCCGCGCGGCCTGTTGCATGTTGTGGGTCACGATGACGATGGTGAATTTCGATTTCAGTTCGTAGATCAGCTCTTCGACTTTCAGCGTCGAGATCGGGTCGAGTGCCGAGCACGGTTCGTCGAGCAGCAGCACTTCCGGCTCCACGGCGATGGTGCGCGCGATCACCAGACGTTGTTGCTGACCACCGGACAGGCCGAGTGCCGACTCATGCAGACGGTCTTTGACTTCGTCCCACAGCGCCGCGCCTTTCAACGCCCACTCGACGGCTTCGTCGAGGACGCGCTTTTTGTTGATGCCCTGGATGCGCAGGCCGTAAACCACGTTTTCGTAAATGGTTTTCGGGAACGGGTTCGGCTTCTGGAACACCATGCCGACGCGACGACGCAGCTCGGCCACGTCTTCGCCCTTGCGGTAGATGTTGTTGCCGTAGAGGTTGATTTCACCTTCTACGCGGCAGCCGTCAACCAGATCGTTCATGCGGTTGAAGGTGCGCAGCAGCGTGGACTTGCCGCAGCCGGACGGGCCGATGAAGGCGGTCACGCGCTGTTTCGGGATGTTCATGCTGACGTCGTACAGCGCTTGTTTGTCGCCGTAGAACAGGCTCAGGCCCGGCACTTCAATGGCCACGGTTTCCTGCGCAAGGCTCAGGCTCTGTTTGTCGCGGCCCAGGGCAGACATGTTGATGCCGTGGGTATGTGTTTCGTGCTGCATGGGAAGCTCCCTGTGCTGACAAATTCGGTTCGGTTGTCCGCTGGCCTCACATAATGGGCCAGCGGTGTTGCCGTCCTGTAGGAGCGAGGCTTGCCCGCGAAGGCGTCCTTGAAATCGCCTTCGCCGGCAAGCCTGGCTCCTACAGGGAGCGGCGCTAAATCAGCTATCCAGCGCTTTGTATTTCTCGCGCAGGTGGTTACGGATATAAACGGCCGACAGGTTCAATGTCGCGATCACCAGCACCAGCAGCAACGCTGTGGCGTACACCAGCGGTCGTGCGGCTTCGACGTTCGGGCTCTGGAAGCCGACGTCATAAATATGGAAGCCCAAGTGCATGATCTTCTGGTCAAGGTGCAGGTACGGGTAGTTGCCATCCAGCGGCAGCGACGGCGCCAGTTTCACCACACCCACCAGCATCAGCGGCGCCACTTCACCGGCGGCGCGAGCCACGGCGAGGATCATGCCGGTCATCATTGCCGGGCTGGCCATCGGCAGCACGATCTTCCACAGGGTTTCCGCCTTGGTCGCGCCGAGGGCCAACGAGCCTTCACGCACGGTGCGAGGAATCCGCGCCAGGCCTTCTTCGGTGGCCACGATCACCACCGGCACCGCCAGCAGCGCCAGGGTCAACGAAGCCCAGAGCAGACCCGGCGTACCGAAGGTCGGTGCCGGCAGCGCTTCAGGGAAGAACAACCGGTCGACCGAGCCGCCCAGCACGTAAACGAAGAAGCCCAGACCGAACACGCCATAAACGATCGCCGGAACGCCCGCCAGGTTGTTCACGGCGATGCGGATAATCCGCGTCAGCGTGTTCTGCTTGGCGTATTCACGCAGGTAAACCGCCGCCAGTACGCCGAACGGAGTCACGATCATTGCCATGATCAGGGTCATCATCACGGTGCCGAAGATGGCCGGGAAAATCCCGCCTTCGGTGTTCGCTTCACGCGGGTCGTCGCTGAGGAATTCCCAGACCTTGCTGAAGTAGAAACCGATCTTGGTCATCGTACCCATGGCGTTCGGCTGATAGGCGTGAACCACTTTGCCGATGCCGATTTCAATCTCTTTGCCGTTGGCATCGCGGGCCGTCAGGCTATCGCGATTGAACTGGGCGTGCAGGTCGTTCAGGCGTGCTTCGATGTCCTGATAACGTGCGTTCAGCTCGGCGCGCTCGGATTCCATGTCCGCTTGCGCGGTGGCATCGAGCTTGCCGGCCAGTTCAAGTTTGCGACCGTGCAGACGGATGCGTTCGAGGCCTGAGTTGATCGCGCCGATGTCGACTTTTTCCAGGGTCTTGAGCTGAGAGGCGAGCTGGTTGACGCGGGCAACACGGGCCTGCAACTCAGGCCACGCGGCTTCGCCTTCAGCGATGACCTTGCCGTCCTGCTTGACGTTGACCAGGTAGCCGTAGAAATTGCCCCACTCGCGACGCTCGATGGCCATCAGCTCAGGCGGCGTCTTCTGGTTGGTCAGCCACTCGCCGACGATCCAGGTGAAGTCGTTGCCATTCAAGTCGCGGTTGCCGACCTTGATCAGCTCGCGGGTCATGAACTCCGGGCCTTCGTCAGGCACTGGCAGCCCGGCGCTTTTCAGGCGCGCGCGCGGCACTTCTTCTTTCTGTACCACTTCGCCGATGACCAGGTGATTGGCCTGGCCCGGCACGTCGTAGCTGGCGTGAATCAAATCAGCCGGCCAGAAGTGACCCAGACCGCGCACGGCAATCACCGCCAGCAGGCCAATGGTCATGATGACCGCGATGGACACCGCGCCACCGCTGATCCAGACGCCGGGGGCGCCGCTCTTGAACCATCCATTCAGGGAGTTCTGTTTCACAGACTTCTACCTTTCTTAAAGCGACGAGTATTTCTTGCGCAGACGCTGACGAATCAGTTCTGCGAGGGTGTTCATGACGAAGGTGAACAACAGCAGCACCAGCGCCGAGAGGAACAGCACGCGGTAGTGGCTGCCGCCGACTTCCGATTCGGGCATTTCCACCGCGACGTTGGCCGCCAGGGTGCGCAGACCTTCGAACAGGTTCATTTCCATGACCGGGGTGTTACCGGTGGCCATCAGCACGATCATGGTTTCACCGACCGCGCGGCCCATGCCGATCATCAGCGCCGAGAAGATGCCCGGGCTGGCGGTGAGGATCACCACGCGAGTCATGGTCTGCCACGGCGTGGCACCGAGGGCCAGGGAACCGAGGGTCAGGCCACGCGGCACGCTGAACACGGCGTCTTCGGCGATGGAGTAGATGTTCGGGATCACCGCGAAGCCCATGGCCAGACCGACCACCAGTGCGTTGCGCTGGTCGTAGGTGATGCCCAGGTCATGGGAGATCCACATGCGCATGTCGCCGCCGAAGAACCAGTTCTCCATGAACGGGCTCATGTACAGGGAGAGCCAGCCCACGAACAGGATCACCGGAATCAGAATCGCGCTTTCCCAACCGTCCGGCACTTTCAGGCGGATCGATTCAGGCAGGCGGCTGAAGACGAAGCCGGCCACCAGAATGCCGATCGGCAAGAGCATCAGCAGGCTGAAGATGCCCGGTAAATGTCCTTCTACATACGGTGCGAGGAACAGACCGGCGAAGAAACCGAGGATCACCGTCGGCATCGCTTCCATCAGCTCGATCACCGGCTTGACCTTGCGGCGCATGCCCGGGGCCATGAAGTACGCGGTATAGATCGCCGCAGCGACGGCCAGTGGCGCGGCCAGCAGCATGGCGTAGAACGCGGCTTTCAGGGTGCCGAAGGTCAGCGGAGACAAGCTCAGCTTCGGTTCGAAATCGGTGTTGGCGGCGGTCGATTGCCAGACGTATTTAGGCTCGTCGTAGTTCTCGTACCAGACCTTGCTCCACAGCGCGCTCCACGACACTTCCGGGTGCGGGTTGTCGAGCAGCAGCGGTTGAATCTTGCCACCGGCTTCCACGATCACGCGGTTGGCCCGTGGCGACAGACCGAACAGGCCCTGGCCTTCCACGACCTGGTCCACCAGCAAGGTGCGGTGCGCGGTGCTGTGGAATACGCCGAGCTTGCCGGATGCGTCGAGGGCGATGAAGCCTTTGCGACGCTCTTCGGCAGTGATTTCAACGATTGGCGTGGTGCCCATCTGGAAGGTGCGGATCTGCTTCAGGCGCAGTTCGCCATCCGGGTCGCGAGCCATGAACCACTGGGCCAGGCCACCTTTGGAGTCGCCGAGGATCAGTGAGATACCGCCCACCAGTTGGGTGCTGGCGGTGATCTCGGCTTCGCCGTTTTCGAGCAGCTTGTAGCGACCGTTGAGGCTCTTGTCGCGCAGGCTGAACACGTCGGCTTGCGCACGACCGTTAATCACATACAGCCACTGCTGGCGCGGGTCGACGAAGATGTTCTTCACCGGCTCGGTCATCTGCGGCAGATCGATGCGTTTCTGCTCGTTGGTGATTTCGCCGGTCATCATGTTCTCTTCGCTGGTCAGCGACAGAACATTGAGTTGCGAACCGGTGGAACCGACCAGCATCAGGGTCGAATCGGTGGCGTTGAGGCTGACGTGCTCCAGCGCACCGCCCGCCTCGTTCAGCGCAATCGGGGTTTCGCCGTACGGATATTCGACGGCCGGCGAGATGGTCTTCTTGCCGTCCGGGTAGCTGACTTTATAGGTGTGACGGAACACCAGCGCCTGGCCATTGGAGAAGCCCACCGCCACCAATGGATGGCCCGGTTGGTCTTCGCCGATGGAGGTCACGGTAGCGCCGGCCGGAACCGGCAGATCGACGCGCTTGAGTTCGGCGCCACTGTCGATGTCGAAAAACAGTGCCTGCCCTTTGTCGGAAACCCGCATGGCGACCTGGTTCTGCTCTTCCAGGGAGATCATCAGCGGCTTGCCGGCGTCCTGCATCCAGGCGGGCGTGATGGATTCCTTGGCGGTCAGGTCGGCACCCTGGAACAGGGGCAGGACGACGTAGGCAAGGAAGAAGAAGATCAGCGTGATCGCGCCGAGAACGGCAAGGCCGCCAACGAGGACGTACCAGCGGGTCAGGCGATCTTTGAGCGCGCGGATGCGGCGCTTGCGTTGCAACTCAGGCGTATTGAAATCAATTCGCTTGGGGGGATTTGTAGTCATGGTGGAATTGGCCAGATCATTCATGCGCACACCCTAGCGATCCTGTATGACAGAAAGATGACAATGCAGTGACGCAACAAATCCGCCGCCAGCGGGAACTGGCAGTGGATCAAAAATTTGGGGAGGCCGGGCTGCCGGAAATGGCAACCCTGAGCCTTGTAGGAGCGAGGCTTGCCCGCGAATGGGTCGTCACATTCAGTATCAATGTCGACTGACCCACCGCGTTCGCGAGCAAGCTTTGCTCCTACAGGTCCGGGATCAACCCGGACCTAGGGTTTTACTTTTTTGCGACTTCAGCGCCGCCTTCTTGCAGACCCAGGTCAGCCAGTGCTTTTGCAGCAACCTTGGCCGGCAGTGGGATGTAGCCGTCTTTCACTACAACTTCCTGGCCCTGTTTGGACAGAACCAGTTTCACGAACTCGGCTTCCAGCGGGGCCAGAGGCTTGTTCGGGGCTTTGTTGACGTAAACGTAGAGGAAGCGCGACAGCGGGTATTTGCCGTTCAGGGCGTTTTCTTCGGTGTCTTCGATGAAGTCCTGGCTGCCTTTCTTGGCCAGGGCCACAGTCTTCACGCTAGCGGTTTTGTAGCCGATGCCCGAGTAACCGATGCCGTTCAGCGAGGAGCTGATCGACTGCACGACCGAAGCCGAACCTGGTTGTTCGTTGACGTTTGGCTTGTAGTCGCCTTTGCACAGGGCTTCTTCTTTGAAGTAGCCGTAGGTGCCGGATACCGAGTTACGACCGAACAGTTGAACCGGCTTGTTGGCCAGGTCGCCGGTCACACCCAGGTCACCCCAGGTTTTCACGTCGGTTTTAGCGCCGCACAGACGAGTGGACGAGAAGATCGCGTCGACTTGCTCCATGGTCAGGTGCTGGATCGGGTTGTCTTTGTGAACGAAGACAGCCAAGGCGTCCACGGCAACCGGGATAGCGGTTGGCTTGTAGCCGTACTTCTGCTCGAAGGCAGCCAGTTCGGTGTCCTTCATCTTGCGGCTCATCGGGCCCAGGTTGGAGGTGCCTTCAGTCAGCGCAGGTGGCGCAGTGGCGGAGCCAGCGGCCTGAATCTGGATGTTTACGTTCGGGTATTCTTTTTTGTAGTTCTCAGCCCACAGGGTCATGAGGTTGGCCAGGGTATCGGAGCCGACGCTGGACAGGTTGCCCGACACACCAGTGGTCTTGGTGTAGCTCGGGATAGCAGGGTCAACAGCGGCGAACGCGTTGGCAGTCGCAACGCCAGCAGCGACAAAAGTCATTGCCGCCATCAAACGCTTCAGTTTCATGCCTTACTCCTAGCAGATAGGGTGTGTTAGTCGGGGCCAAGTATCAGCAGGCCGTGTGAACACTCTATGGCTGAAATATGACAATTGGATGAAAGGCCAGTATTCGAGTTTTTACCGGATAATTCATGCGCCCCAAATCGCTAGCAGGCTAGCTCCCACATTGGAATGCATTTCAATGTGGGAGCTAGCCTGCTAGCGATTTGGGCCGGTACAGCTACAGACAATTTCGGGATCAGCGCCCCTTCTTCCAGAGATACGCACCCACCAAAATTCCGACCCCGCACAGAACCGCGACGTAATACGCCGGGCCCATCGGGCTTTCCTTGAGCAGCAGGCTGACGATCATCGGCGTCAGGCCACCGAAAATGGCGTAAGCCACGTTGTAAGAGAACGACAGGCCGCTGAAGCGCACCACCGGCGGGAATGCCTTGACCATGACATACGGAACTGCACCGATGGTGCCCACCAGCAGGCCAGTCAAGGCGTACATCGGGAACAGCCAGTCAGGATGCTCCGCCAGGCTGTGGTAGAAGGTCCAGGAGCTGGCCAGCAAGGCGGCACAGCCGAACACGAACACTCGGCCCGCGCCGAAACGATCCGCGAGGGCGCCGGCAATGATGCAACCAATGCTCAGGAACACGATCGCCACGCTGTTGGACTGCAGGGCGGTGGTGGGCGAGAAGTGGTGGACCGTCTGCAACACCGTCGGGGTCATCAAAATCAACACCACGATGGCGGCGGACAGCAACCAGGTCAGCAGCATGGAAATCGCGATCGCGCCACGATGGTCGCGCAATACGGCACGCAACGGCACTTCCTCGGCCAGGGCCTTGCGCAGTTGCAGCTCAGCGAAAACAGGGGTTTCGTGCAGCCAGCGGCGCAGGTAAACCGAGAACAGGCCAAACACGCCACCGAGCAGGAACGGGATCCGCCAGGCGTAATCGGACACTTCCACCGGGGTGTAAATGCTGTTGATCGCGGTGGCGACCAGCGACCCCAAAAGGATCCCCGCCGTCAGACCGCTCGTCAGGGTGCCGCAGGCGTAGCCGATATGCCGCTGCGGCACGTGTTCGGAAACGAAGACCCATGCGCCGGGCACTTCACCGCCAATCGCTGCGCCCTGAATCACGCGCATCAGCAGCAACAGGATCGGTGCCCACATGCCGATCTGCGCGTACGTCGGCAGCAAACCCATGATCAGGGTCGGCACCGCCATCATGAAAATACTCAGGGTGAACATCTTCTTGCGACCCAGCAGGTCGCCGAAGTGCGCCATCACAATGCCGCCCAGCGGACGCGCCAGGTAACCGGCGGCGAAGATGCCGAAGGTCTGCATCAGGCGCAGCCACTCGGGCATGTCGGCCGGGAAGAACAGCTTGCCGACCACCGTGGCGAAAAACACGAAGATGATGAAGTCGTAGAACTCCAGCGCACCGCCAAGGGCGGACAGCGATAAAGTCTTGTAGTCATTGCGGGTCAACGGACGTGCGGGCTGGGTCGGCTGCGCGATGCTCGAGGGCGCTGTGGTCATGGCAAGGCTTCTCTTATAGTCGGATCTGCAACCTCAACAACGCTGGCGGAGGCTTGGGCAGGTCCGGCACGATAGCAAATTGTTCGAAAAAGCACATAGAGGTGCGTATTTGACGGTCAAAATGAGAACCGGACGGTCGTCTCGGAGTCTACCGACCGATATACTCGGGATATTGCAACAGTTTGAAAGGGTTGCTGTGCGAAGACGCTGCTGGCCTACCAGTCGATTTCGCAGAGTTTCCCTTTAGGCGCCTTACGAAAAACGTGACGAACGTAGTATGTTCGGGGCTGAATCGTTTTTTCTGAGACGGCTATTCACCTGAAGTACCAATGAAGAGTCACGGGTCAGAGGCACCCCCGGAATGATAGAGCTCGAACAAGAAGATCCAATCCCGCAAGGCGACCTGGCCCTGCAAATCACCGCGCTTCCGCGTGAAACCAACGGTTTCGGCGATATTTTCGGCGGCTGGCTGGTGGCGCAGATGGATTTGGCCGGCACCGCAATGGCCAGCAAAGTCGCGGGCGGACGCGTGGCGACCGTGGCGATCGACCGTATGGCGTTCCTGGTTCCAGTGGCGGTGGGCGCTCAGCTCTCCTTCTATACCCAGGCACTGGAAATCGGCCGCAGCTCGATTCAGATGATGGTCGAGGTCTGGAGCGACGATCCACTGTCCAGCGAGTGGCGTAAAGTGACTGAAGCCGTGTTTGTGTTCGTGGCCATCGACGGCAGCGGTCGCACCCGTTCGGTTCCGCCACGCGCACGTTAAACACGGCGAGCGTTTTGCGGTCCATTGCAGTCATTGTTCCTGATCGAGAATTGCCCCATGAGCACGCCCAACGTTGAAGCCGTGAAGCTGGATGAACTGAACTGCTGGCGCATCCGCCACGGTCAGGCCGAATTGCTGGTCGCCCAGCAAGGTGCGCACATCCTCAGTTATCAATTGGCCGGCCAACCGCCGCTGATCTGGCTCAACGATGAGGCCGTGTTCAAGACCGGCAAGAACATCCGCGCCGGCGTGCCGGTGTGCTGGCCGTGGTTCGGCAACCTTGCGCGCAACCCGCAAAGCGTTCAGGCGATGCGCGTCAGCAACGAACCGCCGAGCGCCCACGGTTTTGTACGGGCGATGGACTGGGAACTGGGCGGCATCGAAACCGAAGGTGAAAGCCTGAAGGTTGAGTTCGTCCTGCCCTACCCCGATGGCGGCTTCCCCGGCTGGCCGCATCAGGTGGATTTGAAGTTGAGCATTCGTCTGGATGAGCAACTGCACATCAGCCTGACCAGCCACAACCAGGGCTCGGAAAAAGTCACGATCAGCCAGGCGCTGCACAGCTATTTCGCGGTCAGCGATGTGCGCAATGTGCATGTTGATGGGCTGGATGGCTTGAAGTACATCGAGACGCTGGAAGACTGGAAAACCAAGACTCAGACCGGCGACCTGCGTTTTGCCGGCGAGACCGATCGCATCTACCTCAATACCCCGGCGAAGCTGAGCATTGTCGACCCGGCCTGGGAACGGCGTATCGAGCTGACCAGCAGTGGTTCGCGCTCGGCGGTGATCTGGAACCCGTGGATTGATCGCGCAGCGGCGTTCAGCGACATGGCTGATGATGGCTGGCAACGGATGCTGTGCATCGAGACGGCGAATGTGATGGATGATGTGGTGACGCTGGCGCCGGGTGCGAGCCATACCCTCGGCGTAAGCATCGCCAGCACACCGCTATAAGCAACACCGCAAAACCAAATGTGGGAGCGAGCCTGCTCGCGAATGCGTCGTGTCAGACACCATTGATGTTAACTGACACACCGCTTTCGCGAGCAGGCTCGCTCCCACAGTTTTGACCGCCTACAGATCCGATTCCTTCACCACCCGCACTTGCGCCGCATCGAGCGCATACGCCGCATCAGCCAGGTCGTTGTTGACCTTCTCGATCTTCAACGTGCCGGTCACCCACAGCGGCGTGTAGATATCATTGAGCTTCAACCCTTTCGGATAACGCACCAGCACCAACTGGTTAGGCGGCGGTGGCGGCACGTGGATGCAGGCGCCCGGATACGGCACGAGGAAGAACAGCGTGCTGTGGCCCTTGGCGTCGGACTCCAGCGGCACCGGATAACCACCGATGCGGATGTTCTTGTCGTTCATCGACGCCACGGTCTTGGTCGAGTACATCACCGCCGGCAAGCCCTTGCTCTGCTTCATGCCACCCTTTTCGGTAAAGGTGCCATTGGCTTCGGGGGAGTTGTGATCGATTTCGGGCATGGCCTCGAGGGCTTTCTGGTCCGACTTGGGCATCAGTTCGAGCCAGTCGGTTTCCGGCAGTTCGCCGGCATGGGCAAGGCCCGAACCCAGTAAAAGGACAGTCAACAGAAGACGGCGCATGGAGGTGCTCGGTAAAGGAAGGACGATAAGTCGCCGAGCATTCTAGCCCTCCCGGACTGCGCAGCCGAGAGGACTTTGTCGCCTGAATCAGTTCTTTTTGATCAAGCCGTAGATCACCAGCAACACCACGGCGCCGACCAGCGCACCGATGAAGCCCGCGCCTTGGCCGGCCTGGTAGATGCCCAGGGCCTGACCGCCGTAAGTGGCCGCCAGCGAACCGCCGATACCGAGCAGGATGGTCATGATCCAGCCCATGCTGTCATCGCCCGGTTTCAGGAACCGCGCCAGCAGGCCAACGATCAAGCCGATAAAGATGGTTCCGATAATTCCCATGGCATTTCCCTCTGATTGGATGGCTATGCCAAAGCCTAGTCAGACTTTGGCATCCTGCCATGAGAGAACGGCGGCCCCTGAATGGTTCCGCCGCTGCCACATGAAACTATTTATTCGGCGATGAGGGCTTCGACCTTGAGGATCTGTGCCGCCAGCGTCTCGCGGTCCGCGCAACGCAGGTTGGCGTGACCGACCTTGCGGCCGACCTTGAACGCCTTGCCGTAGTGATGCAGATGGCAATCGGCGATGGCCAGGACCTTTTCGGTGTCCGGCACTTTACCGATGAAGTTGAGCATCGCGCTCTCGCCGACCTTGGCGGTCGAACCCAACGGCAGGCCGGCTACGGCGCGCAGGTGGTTTTCGAACTGGCTGCATTCGGCGCCTTCAGTGGTCCAGTGCCCGGAGTTGTGCACGCGCGGGGCGATCTCGTTGGCCTTGAGGCCACCGTCGACTTCAAAGAACTCGAACGCCATCACGCCAACGTAGTTCAACTGCTTGAGCACACGGCTGGAGTAGTCTTCGGCCAAGGCTTGCAGCGGGTGGTCGGTGCTGGCCACGGACAGCTTGAGGATGCCGCTGTCGTGGGTGTTGTGAACCAGCGGGTAGAACTTCGTTTCGCCATCGCGGGCGCGCACGGCGATCAGCGACACTTCACCGGTGAACGGCACGAAGCCTTCCAGCAGGCAGGCAACGCTGCCCAGTTCAGCGAAGGTGCCGACCACGTCTTCAGCGGTGCGCAGGACTTTCTGGCCCTTGCCGTCGTAACCCAGGGTGCGGGTTTTCAGCACGGCCGGCAGACCGATGGAGGCCACGGCGGCGTCCAGATCGGCTTGCGACTGGATGTCGGCGAACGCCGGGGTCGGAATCCCCAGGTCCTTGAACATGCTCTTCTCGAACCAGCGGTCACGAGCGATGCGCAGGGCTTCGGCGCTCGGGTAGACCGGAACGAATTGCGACAGGAACGCCACGGTTTCAGCCGGGACGCTCTCGAACTCGAAGGTCACCAGATCGACTTCATCGGCCAGTTGGCGCAGGTGATCCTGATCGCCGTAATCGGCCCGCAGGTGTTCGCCCAACGCGGCTGCGCAAGCATCCGGCGCGGGGTCCAGGAAAGCGAAGTTCATGCCCAGCGGAGTGCCCGCCAGCGCCAACATGCGACCCAACTGGCCGCCACCGATTACACCGATCTTCATCGTCAACAACCTCAGGCGATGCGTGGGTCTGGATTGTCCAGGACGCTGTCTGTCTGCTCAGCGCGGAAAGTCTTCAGCACTTCGTGGAACTGCGGGTGCTTGGCGCCGAGGATGCTCGCCGACAGCAGCGCGGCGTTGATCGCGCCGGCCTTGCCGATGGCCAAAGTGGCAACCGGAATGCCTGCTGGCATTTGCACGATAGACAGCAGCGAATCGACGCCCGAGAGCATCGCCGACTGCACCGGCACGCCCAGCACCGGCAGGTGGGTCTTGGCCGCACACATGCCTGGCAAGTGGGCCGCGCCACCGGCACCGGCGATGATCACCTCGATGCCACGCGCCTCGGCCTCTTCGGCGTACTGGAACAGCAGGTCCGGGGTGCGGTGGGCAGAGACCACTTTCACCTCGTAAGGGATGCCGAGCTTTTCCAGCATATCGGCGGTGTGGCTAAGGGTGGACCAATCGGACTTGGAGCCCATGATCACGCCAACCAGTGCACTCATCGTCGTGCCTCTTCTCTCTGGGCGCCCGCAGGCGCGTCAAAAAACAACAAGCCACGCAAAATGCGTGGCTTGATTGTACGAAAAATGGCCGGACGAACCGGCCGAAGGCCGCGCAGTATACCTCAATGAAGCAGATAAACAGCCCCTCAAGCGACCATCTGTCATGGATCGTGAAAACGCCCACTTGTTGACTCAGGGGTTAAAAAATAAGCCGCTTCAGTATTCGCATCCACATAACTCAACAGTACTAGATATAACTATATTTTACTGAACGAAACTTACATAGCGACAAGCAAGAAATAAAAACAAGCAACTTTCAACTTGCCACCCCATCTAACAAGTTTTATTTTTCAATCTTAAGCAAATCACTAAAAACAAAGGAATGTAAGGTGAAAAAAGATCAAACAAGTACACGAGACAAGCGTTCGCTGATGGATGAAAACCCTGAGATCTCCAACAACCCTGTCCTCCTGATGGTGTATATACACAGCGACCTCGATGGGTACGACATCGATAAACTTAACAAAGACTATTTCTCCTGGGCGAGAACCGAGCTGCAGAACATATCCAATCGTAATATTGATATGATTCTAATTACCAAATCCACATCACCGGAAATGGCCAATTTTGACTACAAAAATGTAAGTTCTGCATACTCACTCCATCGCTGGAGTCAATTGGTTGACAAGACGTCTTTGAGGATACCGGCAGCACAATCATACCACCCAGAACTGATCAAACACCTTTTGTTAACCCGCGACCTAATTAACAGCAAAGTCGCCGGAATTGCTTATAACAAAGGTCAATTTGGAATTTCCTCGATCAATGACTACATGACACCCGCACAC
The DNA here is from genome assembly GCF_019946675.1 of Pseudomonas sp. BF-B-15. Lineage (NCBI taxonomy): Bacteria > Pseudomonadati > Pseudomonadota > Gammaproteobacteria > Pseudomonadales > Pseudomonadaceae > Pseudomonas > Pseudomonas sp. BF-B-15. The sequence goes on along the minus strand of NZ_JAGYFZ010000003.1, from coordinate 18,308 downwards.
GAGATTGCGCACATGTTTGGTGCTACCCATGAAGATGCTGAAGTCATCTACAACCGCTGGCCGCACGCCCCAGTTATACCCACACTCGCTATTGGGCACTTGTTCGGTGCCGTCGACGAGGATACTGAAATCTTCTACAACGGCTGGTGGTACAACACAATTATGAATGATGGCAAAAATACTGCCTTTAAAGGCAATGCCTACCGCTTCAGTGACAAAAATAGAGAAAACATCCGTAAGTACCTCAGTCAATACGACTGAAATTTTCTAAAAAATGGGCGAAAGTCATTAGCATGGACTCCCATCCGGCTCACGAAGCAGGACCGGCGCCCTGCCTTCCAGCTAACAACCAGACTTTCTCAGCCAATTGCGTACGGAGAAGCTTTTAAAAGGATGTAAAAATGTCTTCAACTATTAACCCAACACAAAAAAACTCCATCACCATTATTGCCGTCGTTCATAACGACGTGCCGAAATCAAAAAGAGAAACCATTTACGCCGATCATTTCTATCCATTGGTCAAAGAACTGCAAAACTTCACTGAGCGTAAAGTCCACGTCGTCTTCGCCGGCGGCGAACCCTATACTCACTTTGATTACAAAGGCACTGATACGCTAAATACCCTGCGGCGATGGGAGTCGCTGGGCTTCAGGCTTCAAGATGAGATGAGGAAAGAAGGTTTAACCACCAACGTATTGACTAAAGTAATCCTGGTCACCAATGACCTGTTGGACGCCGGAATAGCGGGCGTGGCGCTTACATGGCCACCGACTAATGCCGGTATGTTTGCAATCGCCTCCCTGACCAGCTACATGAATGTCGGCCATGAAATCGGTCATTTGCTAGGTGCCAGGCATGAAGACTGGGAAGTCCAATTTAACGGTTGGTGGGCCGAAACGTATATGACGCCACAGCGAGAACTTGTCCGATCCATTTCTTACACGTTCAGCGCCGCCAACCGGAAGAACATCAATAACTATCTTTCTACCAAACCTTAACGGTTCAATCAGATACTTCAGAGGCGGTTGCATTAACGCCTCTGTCTGCTGCCGCTTAAAGGTTAGGGCTAGCCGCCCCGCCTTCCAACTTGCGCCACAACAATCGTACGTTGGCCTTGCGCACCAACGCGCAGCGATACAGGCGAATTTCCAGCGGCACATGCCATTGCGGGCCGCCGCAGACCACCAGCTCACCGCGGGCCAGTTCGGCACGCACACTCAGTTGCGGCACCCAGGCGATGCCCAGGCCTTCCAGCGCCATGCTTTTCAGGCTGTCGGCCATGGCGGTTTCATACACCGTGGTAAACCGCAACGCACGCTGGCGCAGCAAGCCGTTCACCGAACGCCCGAGAAAGGCGCCGGCGCTGTAGGCGAGCAACGGAACACTGGCTTCGCCTTCCAGATCGAACAGCGGCTTGCCGTCGGCATCTGCTGCGCACACCGGCAACATTTCCGTATGTCCCAGGTGCAGCGACGGGAAAATTTCCGGGTCCATCTGCATCGCGGCGTCCGGGTCGTAGAACGCCAGCATCAAGTCGCAACCGCCTTCGCGCAAGGCATGCACCGCGTCGCCAACGTTGGTCGCCACCAGTCGCGTGGCGATGTTCAGCCCTTCATTGCGCAATTGCGCGATCCAGCGCGGAAAGAAACCCAAAGCCAAGGAGTGAGCGGCCGCGACTTGCATCACTTCGCCCTGCCCGCCTTCCAGGTGATGAAGGTGGCGCAGCACTTCGCCGAGCTGTTCGACCACGGTCCGCGCGGTGACGAGGAACAACTGCCCCGCCGCCGTCAGCTCGATCGGCGTGCGCGAACGATTGACCAGTTGCAGCCCCAGCGCGGCCTCAAGACTGCGGATCCGACGGCTGAACGCCGGCTGCGTCACGAAGCGGCGTTCGGCAGCCTGGGAGAAGCTGCGGGTGGCGGCCAGAGCACTAAAGTCCTCAAGCCATTTGCTTTCCAGATTCATCAAGTCCTCCCGGACACGCACCAAATTAGGTCACACGTTCGCCACAGACACGGCGTCACACGGGCATTATGCCGAATATGCATAGGCCAGTGTTTAACAGCATTGGCCGAAAATTCTCTACAAGCCTAGCATTTGCGGTGTTCCGGCACAGACCGGGTCCATATTGAGATGATTTCTATCATGTCCTCCGCTGCATCATTCCGCACAGAAAATGACCTGCTTGGCGCTCTCGAAGTACCGGCTCAAGCGTATTACGGTATCCAGACCCTGCGAGCGGTGAATAACTTCCGCCTTTCGGGCGTTCCGATTTCGCACTACCCGAAACTGGTTGTCGGCCTGGCCATGGTTAAACAGGCCGCTGCTGACGCCAACCGTGAGTTGGGTCACCTGAGCGAAGCCAAGCACGCTGCCATCAGCGAAGCCTGTGCACGTTTGATCCGCGGCGACTTCCACGAAGAGTTCGTGGTGGACATGATTCAAGGCGGCGCTGGCACTTCGACCAACATGAATGCCAACGAAGTCATCGCCAACATCGCGCTGGAGGCCATGGGTCACCAGAAAGGCGAATACCAGTACCTGCACCCGAACGACGACGTGAACATGGCGCAGTCGACCAACGACGCCTACCCGACCGCGATCCGCCTGGGTCTGCTGCTGGGTCACGACGCTCTGCTGGCCAGCCTCGACAGCCTGATTCAGGCATTCGCGGCCAAGGGTCAAGAATTCAACCACGTCCTGAAGATGGGTCGTACCCAGCTGCAAGACGCCGTGCCGATGACCCTGGGTCAAGAGTTCCGTGCTTTCGCCACCACGATGGGTGAAGACCTGGCCCGTCTGAAGACGCTGGCCCCGGAACTGCTGACCGAAGTCAACCTGGGCGGCACCGCGATCGGTACCGGCATCAACGCCGACCCGCGTTATCAGGCCCTGGCCGTACAGCGTCTGGCGCTGATCAGCGGTCAACCGCTGGTTCCAGCCGCCGACCTGATCGAAGCCACCTCCGACATGGGCGCCTTCGTGCTGTTCTCCGGCATGCTCAAGCGTACCGCGGTCAAGCTGTCGAAGATCTGCAACGACCTGCGCCTGCTGTCCAGCGGCCCACGCACCGGCATCAACGAGATCAACCTGCCGGCGCGTCAGCCAGGCAGCTCGATCATGCCAGGCAAGGTCAACCCGGTGATCCCGGAAGCCGTGAACCAGGTTGCGTTCCAGGTCATCGGTAACGATCTGGCGCTGACCATGGCAGCCGAAGGCGGCCAACTGCAGCTGAACGTGATGGAGCCGCTGATCGCTTTCAAGATCCTCGACTCGATCCGCCTGCTGCAACGCGCCATGGACATGCTGCGCGAGCACTGCATCGTCGGCATCACCGCCAACGAAGCGCGCTGCCGTGAACTGGTCGAACACTCGATCGGTCTGGTCACCGCACTGAACCCGTACATCGGCTACAAAAACGCCACCCGCATCGCCCGTATCGCCCTTGAAAGCGGCCGTGGCGTGCTGGAACTGGTGCGCGAAGAAGGCTTGCTCGACGAAGAAATGCTCGCCGACATCCTGCGCCCGGAAAACATGATTGCTCCGCGTCTGGTTCCGCTTAAAGCCTGAACCGACGCGTTACTTGTAGCACCGCTCACCAGGTCGAGGGACTAGACACCTCTCACCTTTTGAGGGCTTGGGGATTTACTCCCCAGGCCCTTTTTTTTAACTCTTTTGCAACAACCCAGAACCTGTGGGAGCGGGCTTGCCCGCGATGAACGACAACGCGGTTTACCTGAAAGACCGCAGCGTCTGCATCGCGAGCAAGCTTGCTCCTACAAGAGCCCGACGCCGGTAACGTCGGGTGTTTCAAAGGCTTCGCTTCACCGAATGCACCACAATCGTGCAGACGGACGGCACTGTCATCGGTATAGTGCCGCCCCTCTTCGCGTGAGCGGTCGTCGGTAACGAGGCCCAAACCCATGCGAAACCCGAACTAATAACAAACCCGCAATATGAAATCGGGACGAACCTTCGCCTCGCCTGTTGTGCCGTGCGCACAGCGGTGTAACGCGATGTTTCCGACCGTCCAGCATTTGCCTACACAAAAAAAACAGCGAGGAATAATCCATGCTCGAAGTCATTAACGACTTCCTCTCAGGGAAAGTACTGATCGTGCTCATTGTCGGGCTCGGTAGCTACTTCACGATCCGCTCGCGTTTCGTTCAATTGCGTCACTTCTTCCACATGTTCGCGGTGTTCCGCGACAGCCTCAAAAGCAGCGCCGGTCAACTCAGCTCCTTCCAGGCCCTGATGCTCAGCCTCGCCGGCCGCGTCGGTGCGGGCAACATCGCCGGTGTCGGCATTGCCGTAACCCTCGGCGGGCCAGGTGCGGTGTTCTGGATGTGGGTGACCGCGCTGGTCGGCATGTCCAGCAGCTTCTTCGAATGCTCCCTCGGCCAGCTCTACAAACGCGCCGACGCCGACGGCACTTACCGTGGCGGCCCGTCCTATTACATCCAGCACGGCCTGCAGAAACGCTGGTTGGGCATGATCATGGCGTTCCTGCTGCTGATCACCTTCGGGTTTGCCTTCAACGGCCTGCAATCCCACGCCGTGACTCACTCGCTGAACAACGCGTTCGGCTTCGACACCACCTGGACCGGTCTGGCCCTGGCGGTGTTGCTGGGCCTGGTGTTCATCGGCGGGATCAAGCGCATTGCCAAGGTCGCTGACCTGTTGGTGCCGGTGAAAACCCTGGTGTACATCGGCGTGACCATCTACGTGATCGTGCTGCAATTCGACCACGTACCGGCGATGCTGATGACCATCGTCAAAAGCGCGTTCGGTCTGGACCAGGCCTTCGGTGGCCTGATCGGCAGTGCCATCGTCATGGGCGTGAAGCGTGGCGTGTTCGCCAACGAAGCAGGCCTGGGCAGTGCACCGAACGTAGCGGCCGTGGCGTCGGTTGAACACCCGGTGTCACAAGGCGTGGTTCAGGCGTTCAGCGTGTTCCTCGATACCTTCGTGATCTGCACCTGCACCGCGCTGCTGATCCTGCTTTCGGGTTTCTACACCCCGGGCTTCGAAGGCGACGGCATTGCCCTGACCCAGAACTCTCTGGCCGCTGTGGTGGGTGACTGGGGCCGGATGTTCATCTCCGTGGCACTGGCGCTGTTCGTGTTCACCTCGATTCTCTACAACTACTACCTGGGCGAGAGCAACCTGCGCTTCCTGATCGGTGAAAACCGCAAGGCGCTGATCGGCTACCGCGCACTGGTACTGGTGTTGATTTTCTGGGGTGCGATCGAGAACCTCGGCACGGTGTTTGCGTTTGCCGACATCACCATGACTCTGCTCGCATTCGTGAACCTGATCGCGCTGTTCCTGCTGTTCAAGGTCGGCATGCGCATCCTGCGTGACTACGATGACCAGCGCGCTGCCGGCATCAAGACCCCAGTGTTCGATTCGAGCAAGTTCCCGGACCTGGACCTGGATCTGAACGCTTGGCCAGCCAACCCGCCAGCGGTTGCCACCAAGGCTGAAGCTGAAGCGCAAGGCGTACCCGCAGCGCAACGCTGATCGGTTAAAGTGCGAAAAACCCTGTAGGAGTGAGCCCGCTCGCGATGAGGGCGTGTCAGGCGACATTAATGCTGGCTGATAGACCGCTATCGCGAGCAGGCTCACTCCCACAGAGGAACTCATCGTTCTCGGAGCATCTCCATGAATTCCTCGACCTACCCTGCCGCCCAGCACGTCATGGTGCTCTACACCGGCGGCACCATCGGCATGCAAGCCAGCGAACACGGCCTGGCTCCGGCCTCCGGTTTTGAAGCGCGGATGCGTGAATACCTGCACAGCCAGCCTGAGCTGGTGGTGCCGCAGTGGCGCTTTCGCGAGATGTCGCCGCTGATCGACAGCGCCAACATGTCCCCGACCTATTGGCAGCAACTGCGTGAAGCAGTGGTCGATGCCGTCGACGTTCAGGGCTGCGACAGCGTGTTGATCCTGCACGGCACCGACACCCTCGCCTACAGCGCGGCGGCCATGAGCTTTCAATTGCTCGGCCTTAATGCGCGGGTGTGCTTCACCGGTTCGATGTTGCCGGCCGGCGTGACCGACAGCGATGCCTGGGAAAACCTCGGCGGTGCTCTGGTTGCTTTGGGCCAAGGTCTGGCGCCGGGTGTGCATCTGTACTTCCACGGCGAGCTGCTGGCGCCAACCCGCTGCGCGAAGGTGCGCAGTTTTGGTCGGCATCCGTTCAAGCGCCTGGAGCGTCAAGGCGGCGGAGCGAAGGCCCCGTCACTGCCAGCAACATTGAACTACAACCAGAGCAAGCAACTGGCGAAAGTCGCTGTGTTGCCGCTGTTCCCCGGCATTGGCGCCGAGCAACTGGATGGCGTGCTGAACAGCGGCATCCAGGGCCTGGTGCTTGAGTGCTACGGCAGCGGCACCGGGCCGAGCGACAACCCCGAGTTTCTCGCCGCGCTTTCGCGGGCACGGGACAACGGCGTGGTGGTCGTTGCAGTGACGCAGTGCCATGAAGGTGGCGTTGAACTGGACGTTTACGAGGCCGGCAGCCGGTTGCGGGGTGTCGGTGTATTGTCCGGTGGCGGCATGACCCGTGAAGCGGCGTTCGGCAAGTTGCATGGGTTGCTGGGTGCAGGTCTGGACACCGCTGAAGTGCGGCGACTGGTCGAACTCGACCTCTGCGGCGAACTCACCTGACCCTGTAGGAGCCGGCTTGCTGGCGATTCATGCAACGCGGTGTGTCTGGAAAACCGCGTCGACTGGATCGCCAGCAAGCCGGCTCCTACAAGTGCTCGGCATGTAATTTGCTGCGTTCCAGCCATCCCAAGGCTGGAAGCCGCCATGCTGCACTCCCACCTCACCACCCTCAATGCTGTCTCTCTGGTGCTCAACGCCTTCAAGGCCGAAGGCCTGTCCAGCGACGCCTTGCTCGCGGGGAGCGGCATCAGCGCAGCGGACTTGAACCGTGCCGACACGCGCATCACCACCAACCAGGAAATGCAGGTCTGCGCCAACGCGGTCGCGCTCAAGCGTGACATCGGCCTGGAGCTGGGTCGGCGCATGCACGTTTCCTGCTACGGGATGCTCGGTTATGCGCTGCTCACCAGTGCCACCTTCGGTGACGCTTTGCGCCTGGCGATACGTTTTCCGGCGCTGTTGGGAACACTTTTCGAGCTGAGCCTGGAGGACGACGGCGAACGCATCTGGTTCGTCGCCGCCGACTACCGGGAGAGCCCGGCGATGGCGGTGTTCAATGCCGAGTTCTGCCTGGTGTCATTGAAAGTCACCTGCGACGACCTGCTCGGTCACCCGCTGCCGTTGATCGCCGCACGCTTCGAACATGCCGCGCCGGACTACCAAGCGACCTACGCCGCACACTTCAACTGCCCGCTGCACTTCGAAGCGCGGGACAACGCCTTTGCTTTCGACAAGTGCTGGCTCGACCAACCCCTGCCGCTCGCGGATGTCATCACCCATCAGGCCATGGCCGAACGCTGCCGCAAACAGAACCTCGAGTTCACCGGGCGTCAGGCGTGGCTGGGGCGGATTCGCCAGTTGCTCAGCGCGCAATTGAATGCCGCACCGGGGCTCGAAGGATTGGCCGAGCAGATGAATTGCTCGGCGCGAACATTGCGTCGCCACCTCAAGGACCTGGGGTGCAGTTATCAGGAGTTGCTGGATGAGCTGCGATTCGAGCAGGCCAAGCAACTGCTCTGCGAAGACCAGATGCCGATCTACCGGATCGCCGAAGTGCTGGGCTTCAGCGAGACCGCGAGCTTCCGCCATGCCTTTGTGCGCTGGAGCGGCGTGGCGCCCAGCCAGTTCCGCCCATAGCGAAGACCTTGTAGGAGCCAGCTTGCTGGCGAAGAACGGTAACGCGGTGTGCCTGATACACCGCGTTAACCGGATCGCCAGCAAGCTGGCTCCTACTGGACCGTCGTCATGCCAACAAGGGGCGAATTTCGGTCAACTATTTTGGCCACATCGATCCCCTTTTGGCCTTTCCTGCCGTTCTCCGAATCGCCATCCGCCGCAAGACTGTGTTCAACCGAATCAGCCTGCGGAGAACAAGAAATGCTGACAATCTACTCGGACGATCACCACCTGCACCACGGCCGTTGTGAATTGATAGACGGGCAACTCAAGCCCTGCTTCGAAATGCCCTCGCGCGCCGACCATGTGCTGTCACGGGTGCAAAACCAGAAGCTCGGCCCGGTAGAAGCGCCGAAGGATTTCGGCCTCGACCCGATCGCACGCATTCACAGCCGCGACTACCTCGACTTCTTCAAAGGCGCCTGGGCACGCTGGACCGAGTTCAACACCGACGGCGACTTGCTGCCTTACACCTGGCCGGCCCGTACCTTGCGCCGCATCAAACCCACCAGCCTGCACGGCGAACTGGGTTATTACAGCTTCGACGGCGGCGCCCCGATCACCGCCGGCACCTGGCAAGCCGCGTACAGCGCAGCCCAAGTGGCGCTCACCGCCCAGGCGGAAATCCAGCGTGGCACGCGCAGTGCCTTCGCGTTGTGCCGTCCACCGGGACACCATGCCGCCAGCGACTTGATGGGCGGTTATTGCTACCTCAACAACGCCGCCATCGCCGCTCAGGCGTTCCTCGATCAGGGCCACAAGAAAGTCGCGATCCTCGACGTCGATTACCACCACGGCAACGGCACCCAATCGATTTTCTATGAGCGCAGCGACGTGCTGTTCACCTCGATCCACGGCCATCCGGAAGCCGAGTTTCCGTTTTTCCTCGGTTATGAAGACGAACTCGGCGAAGGCACGGGCGAAGGCTTCAACTTCAACTACCCGTTGCCCGCCGGCAGCGGTTGGGAGACCTGGAGCGCCGCACTGGAACAAGCCTGCAAAGAGATCGAAAAGTACGGTGCCGAGATCGTCGTCGTGTCCCTGGGCGTCGATACGTTCAAGGACGATCCAATCTCCCAGTTCAAGCTCGACAGCCCGGATTACCTGGCGATGGGCGAGCGCATCGCCAAGCTGGGCGTGCCAACCCTGTTCGTGATGGAAGGCGGTTACGCGGTCGAAGAAATCGGCATCAATGCCGTGAACGTTCTTGAAGGTTTTGAAAGCGCCCAAGGGAAATAACAACAATGAACACACTCAAGCGTTTCATCGTGCCCGCGCTCTGTGCCACGGTGCTCAGCGGGGCCGCTCACGCCGAAGAGCGCACGTTGCGCGTCTACAACTGGTTCGACTACATCACCCCCAAAGCGCTGGAAGACTTCAAGGCGCAGAACACCCAGACCAAGCTGATCTACGACATTTTCGACACCAACGAAGCGCTGGAAGCCAAGCTGCTGACCGGCAACTCCGGTTACGACGCGGTGGTGCCGTCCAACGTGTTTCTCGCCAAGCAGATCGAGGCCGGTGTTTTCCAGCCGCTGGACCGCAGCAAACTGCCGAACTGGAACCACCTCGATCCCAAGCTGATGAAGCTGATCGAAGCCAACGACCCCGGCAACAAATTCGCCGTGCCGTACATGTACGGGACCATCCTGATCGGCTTCAACCCGGACAAGGTCAAAGCAGCGCTGGGCGCCGACGCGCCGGTTGACAGCTGGGACCTGATCTTCAAGGAAGAGAACATCAGCAAGCTCAAGCAGTGCGGCGTCGCCCTGCTCGATTCGCCGTCGGAAATCCTGCCCCTGGCCCTGCAACACCTCGGCCTGGACCCCAACAGCAAGAAGCCGGCGGACTACGAAAAGGCTGAAGCGCTGTTGATGAAGATCCGGCCGTACGTCACGTATTTCCACTCCTCCAAATACATGGCCGACATCGCCAACGGTGACATCTGCGTCGCGGTCGGTTATTCCGGCAGCTTCTCCCAGGCGGCCAACCGCGCCAAGGAAGCAAAGAACGGGGTGACCGTCGACATGCGCCTGCCGAAAGAAGGTGCGCCGATCTGGTTCGACATGCTCGCGATTCCGAAGGGCGCGAAGAACACCGAGGACGCCTACACCTTCATCAACTACCTGCTGCAACCGCAGGTGATCGCGCCGGTCAGTGACTTCGTCGGTTACCCGAACCCGAACAAGGACGCCACGGAACTGGTCGACCCGGCGATCCGCAACAACCCGAACCTGTACCCGACCGAAACGGCCATGGCCACGCTTTACACCCTGCAACCGCTGCCGCGTGATGCCGAACGTGCCCGCACGCGGGCCTGGACCAAAATCAAGTCAGGGACCTGAAACCACCTCTGAAAACTGAAGACCCGCCGTGATGCGGGTCTTTTTTGCCTGCGATATTTATGTACCGCCAGACACCGGGGCCCGCCCGATACCGTCCCCTGATCCAGCGCTGCGCAATCAACAACAGCGCACCCTTAATCAGGAGACGACCATGTCCGATACCCTTTCCCCGAGTGCAGAAAATGTACTGACCCAACTGGTCACCGGCCCCTCGATCAGAGAGGTTGCAGCGACTGCATTGGCGCCTGCACTCAACGCGCTTTACCCGCACTTGAAGATTGATCCGACGCTCGCCACGGTCGTCACTCCGACCTGGGTCGATACCGGCAGCGAGGTCGTGCCGGGCAATAATCTGTATGAATCGCTCACCGACGTGTTGGTGCGGCTCGGGTTGTCGGGTTCGACGGTGATGCTCATCGATGGCGAGCATTTCCTGACCCTGCAACCGGGCGTTGTACCGCCGGCTCAACTGCCCGTGAACATCACGGCCATCGGTTCACTGATCAATACGCTCGCACCGCAGCTATTCATCGCCTACCAGCAACAGCAACTGGATTACTGGAATCAGCAGACAAGCCCTTCGACCCCGCGCTGGCATCAGCTCTCGCAGGCGCTGCAGGACATCTGGAACCTCGATGCGACCACCGACTGGGATGCCGATCAAAAAGCAATGGCCCTTGCCGTGTTCACTCAGCCGGATCGGGCAGCACGGCGCTCACAGGACAAGTACCTGACCAAGGCCTGCCTGATCGATACCGAACACGTTGAAAGCGCGCAGAGCAAACATCTGCGGGTTCTGGATATCGCCGTGTTTGTGGGTACGTTGGACAGTCGAACCCTGGTGCTGACCCACTCGATTACCGAAGGGTTCAGGCGTTACGACTCTGTTGCGGCGCTGGGCGAAACATTGTTTGCAAACCCTGGGGCGTCGAGCACCGGGCAGACCCTGCAATGGCGCCTGTATGAACCCGAGGGCAATTTCTTTCATCATCAGGCGTGTGCGCTGATCGCACTCGAAGCCGAAGCCATCGGTGCCTTCAATACATTCCAGAGCACTACGCCAACCAGGCTTTCACCGCAAATCAGCGCGGCGGCGAAGAGTTTCACTGAATTTGAAGCCCTGCCTTCGTCGCGCTTCAACCAGGTTCAGGGGTTACTGACAGGCTGGCTGAGCAATGCATCGTCAGCGGACCTGACCCGTTACAGCCGACACCTGATGGACCTGGCGCAGTTGCGAGAGCAGGACGCTGGAAAAACCTTCGACGAAGGCATCGCTTCACTGCCGGAGTTTGCCCTGCAAACCCTGCGAGAGCAGATGATCAAGGATCATCCAACGGCAGCGGACCTGAATCTGAAAGACATTCAAATCAGCATCACCAGCCTCATCGTGCTGGGCACTTTCGTGGTCCCCGGCAAGACGCAGACCGTTACGTTGTCGCTGATCGAATTGGCACTGCAAAACCTGATTGCCGTTCCGTTGGGCAACAAGACGGTGCAGTACAAAAACGGCGACCCTGTGCCCGCCTGGATGACACCCGCCTACCTGGAAAACCTCGTCACCCAGGTCGATATCGGTGCGGTTTACCCGGCACTGATCAAGCGCAAGTTGCTGGATGACTCGCGAGAATCGTTGCGCCGACAAACGCTCTACACGCGTCATCTGCGCACCCAGTTGCCCTTGCAGGCGCTGCAACACAAGATGCGCGGCGAAGCCGGCATTGATGAACAAGGCTACCAATTCGTCAACGCAGCCCTGCAGCAAAGCGCGGCCGACCGCCGAGTGAACGGGCACGAGATTGTCATTCGCCCGCTGGCTTTTATCAGCAGTGAAAGCGCCGACAACAAGGGCGACGAAGTCGCCAATATGTTCGTCATCGGTCCGCGCTCCACTGATCAGGGACCGTGCCTGCTCTACCGGCCATTGCTCGTGCCCTCGCTGACGCAGTACCCGAACGAAGCCAATCTGCTGTACGCGATCAAGCATGAAAAAACCCTTCGCCAATCGGTCCTGGCGTGGCTGGCCGACGACGTGCGCTTCAACTATTCCCAGTATGTGTTTTCCGGTGAGTTGCCTTCGGTCTGGACCCTGACCCAATTGCTGGTCGATCCCACCTCGGCGTTGGGCAAGATGGGCGCGGTGTCGCTCAGTGCAGCAGCCCTTGATGATGATTCACTGGCGCCGCTGTTCAAAGCCAATGCCAACGCCATGATGACGTTGGCTGACCGTCAATCAGTGTCCAATGCACAAGCTCGCTGGGAAACGTTCAAGCACGGTGCATGGATGCTGTTCAACGTCGCCTTGCCCTTCCTCGGGCGCACTGCCGGGGTTGCCGCGTGGATCTGGCAGATCATGGACGACTTGCAGGAAATCACCGATGCCGCAGAAAGCGAAGACAGCCAACTTGCCTGGTCTGCCGTGACCGATTTGCTGTTGATGCTCGGCATGGTACTGGCTCATCGGGCTGCCGCTCGCCATAAACCGGTCTCGCGATTAGCCGAGAAACTCGAGCCACCACCGGTCACACCGCCCATCAAGCCTGCGCAGAAAATCACGGTCACTCGCCTGCCCGACCTCAATCAACTGCCTCACGACCATGAGACGTCTTTGCACGCCGTCGCCACACTGCCGCCTCTAGCGTTGGGCACCTTGCTGGATGAACTGGCCATTGCCGAACCCAAGGGAATGGCCGTCGCCTCCAGCGCGGCCGGCCCTCACCAACACCTCAATTCACTTAACGGAAAATGGTATGCGAAGGTCGGCCAGCGATGGTTCGAAGTCACCCTCAACGACAATAACGACGTGCAAATCATTGACTCACGCCAGTCCCCCACGCGCACCGGGCCGTTGCTGATCAAGAACGCCAGCGGCGAATGGTTTATCGATACGCGGCTGAGGCTGCGGGGCGGGGGCAGGGAGAGGCAGCGGCTGGAACAGCAAAACAAAGTGCGTCTGGCTGAACTGAAACAGCAAATGACAGCGTTCGAAAGCCAGGTCAAAAGCCGGGAAACAGAACTCAAGGAAGCTGAAAAAAACGCGAAGGCACCAACCGCCACCGCCACCCATCGCCGCTTGTACCTTGAAATGCTCGATGCGCAGATGTCACTCATCGGCGCCAACATTGAGCAGATGAAAGCGTTCAATGCTCGCGAAGCCATTCCCAATTTCCGAAAAGCGATGATCAGCCGTCTGGATTTCCAGCTATCGCTGCTGGAGAAATGGTTCGACCACCAGCGTCCTGTTTTCGACAATCAAATGCGTCTCTCCCTCAATCTTCTCGACACACAACCAACGGAAAACACGCAGGCCGCCCGACAGACCTTTCAACACATGAGCGATCTGACCGAGGGCTACATCAACAAAATCGAATTCGCGCAATCGCGCTTCGAGCAACTGAACCTGCTCGGCAAAGAAGCCGTGGAAGTGATCCGCGACGTCAAGGCCAACATACCGACGTTCGATTTACAGGACCTCAAACTGTTCCAGATCACGCTGGCCCAGGAATTGTGCCTCGCCCCCTCGGTCGCGCTCACGCATGAAGCTCGCCCGGCGCTGGAGAGCGTTGTCGAAAACGCAGCGCTCGCCATCCAGGCGTCACTGGATCTGGCCGCTGACGAAGACGTGTTGCGCTTGCCGGAGCGAATAGAGGGGCTCAGTGATCTGGTGGAGCAACTCACGGTCACCGATCAGCGCATCATCGATCTGCCCGGCGAATTTCCCGGTCAGTTCCTGCAACCCGCGCTCGACCTGATGCGCAAACGCATCGACGCGTTTCAACAGCGCACCGTGAAACACCTGGCGAGCCTGCTGCGCGAGCGCCAGGCGCTCGAACCGCAACCTGGCCCTTCCCGTCTGCCGACCGCTCCTGTCAAACGCATCATCAAGACCCGTTACAACGGCACGGTGGTCGGCCAACTACGCGCCGATGCCGTGGCGGACGGATCAGAACTGGTCGACGTAACCTCGACGCTGACAGGCAAAGTCATCTCGACCTTTCATGAGAAAACCCCAGGAGTGTGGGTTGAACGAGTGGCCGCGAAACCGGATTCCCCTGTTGTCATCCGACCCGATTTGGGTACAAGCGTTGTTCAAGGTCAGGCAATGCTGGACGGGCTGGAGGCATTCATCCGTCGAACGGACGCCCATTCAAAAGGAGCGCGGCGAATTCCCGTGGAAATCGAGGAAATGTTCCATCAGCAGGCCCATCGACTGCAGGAGGCCGCCAAGGCAATCGACGAAGCGCTGATTTCCAGCAACGCCACCGATGACGGTCCGGGGTCTGCCGTGACACTGGTCAAGCAGCTGAATGACGGAGCAACCCGCCTCTACAGTCAGGGACGCACAATGCGAATCAGCATGACAAAACTGCAGCCGCCGACGGCCGAGCGGGTCCAGTGGCTGCAAAGCGAAGGTCAGGTCGACATCGTCAGGAACCCCGGCCGACGCTTGCTCAAAAGCCGTAAAAAAGACTACCTCGAGGAATATGAAGTCCGTGACCACACCAGCAAAAATGTTCTGTGGTATGCACACTTTCACTACGCGCAGCCCGAGTCGCCTGTCCAGACGTTCACGGCGGCGCATCTGAAAACCGTGCAGCAACGGCTGCTGGGCGGCGCATCCGAGGCGCGCAGTGCAAATGACGATCTCCACGCGATTGCGATTTATCGCAGCGAAATCAGCCCACAACTGGCGACTGCACTGTTTTTCGCGAAGGTGCTGCCGTCGGCCTCAAAATCGTAAGTCTTGCGTCGGGGTGAGCCGTGACGGCTTAACGCCGCCAGACCTTTTCCAGTCGCCCGAGTGCGGTGCTGATGGCCGCCTCGGGCACGGCCGCGAAACCCAGGACCAGCCCGGCACGCTGGTCCACCGGTTTCTGCGAGTCCGGCAACCAATAGCTGCTCAGCGCATTGATCTCGACATCGACGCTGGCGGCTTTTTCTATCAGTTCGTACTCGCGCACCTGTGAGTTGACCGCCACTGTCAGATGCAACCCTGCGGCGACACTCGGCAGGCTGCCGATGCCGGGGATGTTCTGCGGCCAGCCCGCCAGCAACGTATTGCGTCGACTCAGGGCAGCACGGCGCATGCGGCGGATGTGCCGCTGGAAATGCCCGGTGGCCATGAACTCGGCCATCACTGCCTGGGTGCTGACTTCAGAATGTCGAACGTCCACTGCTCGACGCTGAGAAAACGCCTGCACCAGTGCCGGCGGCAACACCAGATAACCCAGGCGCAACGCCGGGAATGCGACCTTGCCAAAAGTCCCGACGTACAAGACCCGGCCCTGCCGATCGAGTGCCGCCAACGGCGCCAGGGGTGCGCCGCTGTAACGGTATTCGCCATCGTAGTCGTCCTCGACGATCCAGCCTTGGTTACGCTCCGCCCAAGCGAGTAATTCAAGTCGCCGCGCCAGGCTCATTACCACGCCGGTCGGGTATTGATGCGAAGGCGTGACATAGGCCAGTCGACAATCGCTGAGCCGGGCCAGTTCGGTGCAGTCGATGCCCTCGCCGTCCACCGCCACCCCATGCAATTTCGCCCCGGCCACGGCGAACGCATGACCTGCCGCCCGATACCCCGGATTTTCAATCGCCACCCCGTCGCCCGGCTCCACCAGCAGCTGTGCACAAAGGCTAATCCCCTGCTGTGCGCCGCTGGTGATCACTATTTGCTCAGCCGTGCACTGCATCCCCCGCGAACTGCGCAAATAAGCGGCGATCAGGCCGCGCAAGCGCGCATCGCCTGCCGGATCGCCATAACACAGCTGCTGCAAATCCGGTTTACGCCAGAAAGCCGCATTCAGCTTGGCCCACACCTCGAAGGGAAATAGGTCGAACGCCGGAACGCCCACCCGAAAAGCCCGAGGCGGACCGCTGGGCGGCGTGGCCAAATGGTTCTTTTCAACGCGCCCCAGCGCTCCGCTGTGGATAACTTTACTGGATGAAATTACAGGTAAATCCAGCCAATTTGTGGATAAGGCTGTGGATAACCCTGTTGACAACCCTGTGGATACTTTTGTGGATAGTTTTTCCGTGGGCAACGCCGCTTGAGGCAATTGCGCGACGTAAGTCCCGTCCCCGACACGTCCCTCGATGAAGCCTTCTGCGTAGAGCTGATCGTAGGCGCGAACCACGCTGTTGCGGGAAATCGCCAACGCCGCCGCCAGATCCCGGCTGGCCGGCAATCGAGTGCCACTGGCCAATCGCCCGTCGAGCACCCGCAGGCGCAAGGCCTGATAGAGCTGACGACTAAGCCCCTGACGGCGGTCAAGTTCGATACCGGCGGGGTTGAACGACAGGGAAAGCGGCGCTTCGCTCATGGCAATGGACCTATGAAATTGGTCGTTAATGGCTCTTACAACAGACCAATAGCCTGCCTAGGATGGATGCATTCGCCAAGGAATTTTTCCATGTACAACCCCAGCGGCTTTGCCATCAAAGATTTGCATGAACTGCAGCAGCAGATACTCGACACACGCCTGGCCGTGGTGATCACCCACGACGAGCAAGGCTTGCAAGCCAGTCACCTGCCGTTGTTGTTCAGCCCTGACCAAGGTCCGAATGGCACCCTGTACGGTCATTTCGCCCGGGCCAACCCGCACTGGAAGGCACTGCAAAACGGTGCCGAAGCGCTGGTCATTTTCGCCGGTGCCGACGCGTACATCAGCCCGGGCTTTTATCCGAGCAAAGCCGAGCACGGCAAAGTCGTACCGACCTGGAACTACGTCGCCGTACACGCTTACGGCACCGCAGAGGTTTTCACCGACGCCGACCGCCTGCTCAATCTGGTCAGTGCGTTGACCGATCGCCATGAAGCCGGTCGCGCCCAACCATGGACAGTCGCTGAAGCACCCGCCGACTACATCGACGGCATGCTCAAGGCCATCGTCGGGTTTGCCCTACCGATCCAGCGCCTGGAAGGCAAACGCAAACTCAGCCAGAACCGCAGCACCGCAGACATCGCCGGTGTGCGCGAGGGGCTCGCCGCCAGCCCCGACGTGCACGACCAGGCCCTCGCCCACTTGATGCGCTAAGGATTGAACATGAGTCAGATTGAAATCCGCCAGGTCACCGCTGCTGATCACGCTGCGTGGCTGCCGTTGTGGCAAGCCTACCTGCGCTTCTACAACACCGAACTGCCTGAGGCGGTCACGGACAGCACATGGCAACGCCTGCTCGACTCGAATGAACCGACTCATTCGGCATTGGCGTGGAGCGACGGCAAAGCGGTCGGCATGGTGAACTTCATCTACCATCGGTCGAACTGGAGCATCGAAAACTCCTGCTACCTGCAAGACCTGTTGGTAACACCCGAAACCCGCGGCACCGGCGTCGGCCGCAAACTGATCGAATTTGTCTACGCGACCGCCAAAGCGGACGGCTGCTGCAAGGTCCACTGGTTGACCCACGAAACCAACGCCACCGCGATCCAGCTCTACGAGCGCATCGCCGAGCGCCCTGGTTTCATCCAGTTCCGCAAAGCCCTTTAAGGTTCAAGGAGAACGACATGACGACTTCACTCGCAGACTGGAAAGGCGTCCCGGCGCCAACGGTGCAAACCATCGAAGGGCGCTTCATCCGCCTGGAAAAACTCGACCCGGCGCGCCATGGCGACGGTTTGTTCAAAGCCCTGCAAGGTCCGGGCGCCGACCCGAAACTCTGGGATTATTTGCCTTACGGTCCTTTCCCGGAGCGCAGCGTTTTCAACGACTGGCTGAACAATCACGCGGCCAACAGCGACCCGTATTTCTTCAGCGTGATCGACCGTGCCAGCGGCGATGTGCAAGGCATTCTCAGCTTGATGTCGATCGTTCCGTCTCAGGGCCGTATTGAAATCGGCCACGTCACCTTCGGTGCGCCGATGCAGCGTTCGCCGAAAAGTACCGAGGCGGTGTATCTGCTGGCGAAAGAGTCGTTCGCGCTGGGCTACAGGCGTCTGGAGTGGAAATGCAACAACGGCAACGCTCGCTCCAAGTACGCGGCTGAGCGCTTGGGGTTCAGTTTTGAAGGGGTGTTCCGCCAGCACATGGTGGTCAAGGGGCAGAACCGGGATACGGCCTGGTATTCGATTCTGGATTCGGAATGGCCGGTGGTTGGGGCGGGGTTTGAGCGGTGGTTGAG